>NZ_CAXGLS010000018.1:0-44368 GCF_964010655.1 uncultured Idiomarina sp. | reverse complement strand
TGCTGATTCACATTGTGGTGGTTTACGGTGGCTTTGTCCGTACCATGGGGGGCATGAGTGCTTGGCAATTTTTCCGAGCGGTGTTCGATGCACAAGTCGTTGCCTTTACGACCTGCAGTTCATTTGGTTCCTTGCCGGCGGCACATCGCGCGGTCACTGAGCGTTTGGGTATATCGAAGGATTACGCGAGCTTTGTGTTGCCGCTTGGGGCGACTATCAATATGGACGGTTGTGGCGGTATTTATCCTGCCGTGGCGAGTATCTTTATCGCCAACCTGTACGGCATTCCACTCGATTGGATGGACTATGGCTTGATCATGATGACAGCGACCCTAGCGTCGGTTGGAACGGCAGGGGTGCCGGGTACTGCATTAGTGATGTTAACGGTGACGTTAAACGCTGTTGGCTTACCGCTCGAAGGAATCGCTTTTATTGCCGCAATTGACCGTATCATAGACATGGCGCGCACCATGACCAATGTCACTGGTGACATGATGGTGGCACGCGTAGTTGCGCGTAGCGAAAACTTATTGCAGGATAACAACCCTTATCAGGAAGCACGAGAAAGCGCATGAAATTAGGTGTATTGGGCGCCAGTGGGCGTATGGGACAACAAATTATTGAGTATGCAGAGGCTTATGGCTTTGATGTGTCGCATGCATTTGTAAGCAAGCAGAGCGACGCGCGCGGTAACCCCATTGGGCAAACTCACTATCATCATGTGTCAGAGGTGAATGATGCGCCCGATGTATTAATTGACTTTAGCCTACCCTCTGCGCTGGAAGAAAACCTGGCGTATGCACAAAACCATCAGTGTCCGATTGTGGTCTGCACTACCGGGCTCGATGCCGCGCAACAGCAACTACTTCAGGACACGGCGCAAAAAGTAGCCACACTACATGCGCGTAACACCAGCTTGGGTGTGGCACTGATGGAGCAATTAACGCGCATCGCAGCAGGCGCGTTTAAAGATGCAGACATTGAAATTTTTGAGGCGCACCATCGACATAAAAAGGATGGGCCATCAGGCACTGCTTTAGCGCTCGGCGAGGCCGCTGCGATGGGCAGAAAGGTAACATTTGAGACCGTTAACGATGGCATTCGTGGCGATGGCTTACGTAGTGACGATGGCATTGGGTTTAGCGTATTGCGTGCCGCCGATATCGTCGGCGAGCATCAAGTTTGGCTGGCACAGGCCGGTGAGCGTATCGAACTCTCACATCGCGTGAGTGATCGTCGCATCTTTGCTGAAGGTGCATTGCGCGCGGCAAAATGGGTGACGGCTCAGGCGCCGGGTGAGTGCTATCAAATGGCCGATGTGCTGGACTTAAAAAAGCAACTGGCGCAACTATTGGATTAAAAACAGCGCTGGACGCTGCGTAAAAAAACACGTACAATACGGTCAATTTGCCTGATGTTAGTCATCTGCTAATTTCAGTGAGCAAAGAACGCGCGGTAAGGACCTTAAACGGGGAAGTCAACTTTGTATTGATTCACCCGTTTTTTTATGTACGGAGGTTGCCCTTGAGTATTTTAGCGAGTCAATCCGCTAACCGAGCCATACTGGTGTTAGCCGACGGCACCATCTTTCATGGCACAGCGATTGGAGCCGAAGGCTCCGCTGTTGGAGAAGTCGTCTTTAATACAGCCATGACAGGCTACCAAGAAATTCTAACTGACCCCTCATACACTGAACAACTCGTCACCCTGACATACCCCCACATTGGCAATACTGGCACCAACAACGAAGATGAAGAATCCCCCGAAGTTTGGGCGAAAGGCTTGATTATTCGTGATAACGCCTTGAAAGCGAGTAGCTTTCGCAAGCAAGAGACGTTGACAGAATATCTGCAACGTCAGAATGTGGTTGGAATCGCTGATATTGATACACGTAAGCTGACGCGGATTTTGCGCGAAAAAGGAGCGCAGAATGGGTGTATCATGGCGGGACCGATTGACGAAGACAAAGCACTTCAGTTAGCTCGCGAATTTCCTGGACTGAAAGGAATGGATCTCGCTAAGGTTGTCTCCTGTGAGGAAACTCACGCTTGGAGCGAGGGCAGTTGGCAGCTTGGCGAAGGACATACCTCACCTGCGCAAGACAAATTCCATGTCGTTGCATACGACTATGGCTGCAAACAGAATATTCTGCGACTGCTCGCGGATCGCGGCTGTCGCATCACTGTGGTGCCAGCTCAAACTTCAGCCGATGAGGTGATGGGGTTAAATCCAGATGGCGTATTTTTATCTAACGGACCGGGTGATCCTGAGCCGTGCGATTACGCAATCGACGCTATTAAAGCGTTATTAGAAAAAGACATCCCTATCTTTGGTATCTGTTTGGGCCATCAGTTGTTAGGCATTGCCAGTGGCGCAAAATCGACCAAAATGAAATTTGGCCATCACGGTGCAAACCATCCAGTACAAGACGTTCGCACTAAACGCGTGATGATTACCAGTCAAAATCATGGTTTTGCGATAGACGAGACGAGCTTGCCGGATAATATTGAGGTGACTCACGTGTCATTGTTTGATGGCACCTTGCAAGGCATGCGCAGAACCGATAAGCCCGCATTTAGCTTTCAGGGCCACCCTGAAGCGAGTCCAGGCCCACATGACGCTGATGCGCTCTTTGATCACTTTATCGAATTAATGCAAGCTCGCGCTTAAACGGGTGCAGCAAAGGATAGAACGACACTATGCCAAAACGTACTGACATAAAAAGCATTCTGATTCTTGGTGCAGGTCCGATTGTCATTGGTCAAGCCTGTGAGTTTGACTACTCGGGTGCACAAGCATGTAAGGCGCTTCGCGAAGAGGGTTATCGAGTGATTTTGGTGAACTCGAACCCAGCGACCATCATGACTGACCCTGAAATGGCTGACGCCACCTATATTGAGCCTATTCACTGGGAAGTGGTCGAAAAAATTATCGAGCGCGAACGCCCCGATGCGATTTTGCCAACCATGGGCGGTCAAACTGCATTGAACTGTGCGCTTGATCTTGATCGTCATGGCGTATTAGACCGCTTGAAAGTCGAAATGATTGGCGCCAATGCCGATGCTATCGACAAAGCGGAAAACCGCGACCGCTTCGATAAAGCGATGAAAAAAATCGGTTTAGAGACGCCGAATGCTGAAATGGCACATAGCATGGAAGAAGCCTTTGACGTACTTGACCGTCTTGGTTTCCCATGCATTATCCGTCCCTCGTTTACCATGGGCGGCAGCGGCGGTGGTATCGCCTACAACCGTGAAGAGTTCGAGGAGATCTGTCGACGGGGTCTCGATTTGTCACCGACCAACGAGTTACTGATTGATGAATCGCTGTTAGGTTGGAAAGAATACGAAATGGAAGTGGTCCGTGATAAAAGCGACAACTGCATTATCGTATGTACCATTGAAAACTTTGATCCAATGGGTATCCATACCGGTGATTCGATCACCGTTGCACCGGCTCAAACATTGACTGACAAAGAGTTTCAGTTGATGCGTGATGCAGCAATGGCGGTATTGCGTGAGATCGGTGTTGAGACAGGTGGCTCAAACGTACAATTTGGCTTGAATCCTGATACCGGCCGCATGGTGATCATTGAAATGAATCCACGCGTGTCGCGTTCGTCAGCGCTCGCCTCGAAAGCAACAGGCTTCCCAATTGCGAAAGTTGCCGCCAAGCTTGCGGTGGGCTATACGCTGGATGAACTCGAGAACGAAATTACGGGCGGTGTGACGCCTGCATCGTTTGAACCGGCGTTAGATTACGTTGTGACTAAGATCCCTCGTTTTAACTTTGAGAAGTTCGCTAACTGTAACGATCGCTTAACCACTCAGATGAAATCGGTGGGTGAGGTGATGGCGATTGGTCGTAACTTCCAAGAATCGATGCAAAAAGCATTGCGCGGTCTCGAACTGGGCGCCAATGGCTTTGATAGTATGGTCGATTTAAGCAGCGATGAAGCGCGCGGCAAAGTGATTCGCGAGTTAAAAGAGCCGGGTGCGGAGCGAATTTGGTACATTGGTGATGCATTCCGCTTAGGCATGACCGTGCGCGAAGTGTTTGAATTAACGCGTATTGATGAATGGTATCTGATTCAGATTGAAGAGCTTATCAAGCTTGAAGAAGAACTGGATGCATTGGGACTCGCAGGCATGAATGAACATGTTATGCGGGCACTTAAACGTCGAGGCTTCTCTGATGAACGTATTGCTGATGTACTGCATGTCAGCGAGTCAGAAGTGCGTAAGCGTCGCCATAAGTTAGGGATTCATCCGGTTTATAAACGGGTTGACACCTGCGCTGCTGAGTTTGCCTCAAGCACTGCCTATATGTATTCAAGCTATGATGAAGAATGCGAAGCCGATGTGTCTGATCGCGACAAAATCATGGTGATTGGCGGCGGTCCTAATCGCATTGGTCAAGGTATCGAATTTGATTACTGCTGTGTTCATGCGGCCTTAGCATTACGTGAAGATGGTTACGAAACCATCATGGTTAACTGTAACCCAGAAACCGTATCAACTGATTATGACACTTCTGACCGGTTATACTTTGAGCCGATCACCTTAGAAGACGTGTTGGAGATCGTGCGTATCGAACAGCCTAAAGGTGTCATCGTGCAATACGGCGGTCAGACGCCGCTTAAACTCGCACGTGCGCTTGAGGCCAACGGCGTGCCTATTATTGGTACTTCACCGGATGCGATTGACCGCTCGGAAGACCGTGAGCGATTCCAGGCGGCGGTAAACCGTTTGAAACTGAAGCAACCAGAAAACTCGACGGTTACCGGTATTTCAGAAGCGTTGACTGAAGCCAAACGTATTGGTTATCCGCTCGTTGTGCGCCCGTCGTACGTATTGGGTGGTCGAGCGATGGAAATTGTTTACGACGAGCAAGACTTGACGCGTTATTTAACGGATGCCGTAAAGGTATCGAATGATGCGCCTGTGTTACTCGATAGGTTCCTCGATAACGCCATCGAAGTGGACGTGGATGCAATTTGTGACGGTGAAGACGTGTTGATTGGTGGTATCATGCAACACATCGAGGAAGCCGGCGTGCATTCAGGCGATTCGGCGTGCTCGTTACCTCCGTACTCGTTAAGCGATATTATTCAAGCACAGTTACGCGAACAAATTCGTAAGCTTGCGTTTGAATTAAACGTTAAGGGCTTAATGAACGCCCAGTTTGCGGTAAAAGACGATGAAATTTACCTCATTGAAGTGAACCCTCGCGCAGCACGAACCGTACCTTTTGTTTCGAAGGCGACGGGTGTTCCGCTTGCCAAAGTCGCGGCCCGTGTAATGGTGGGTCAGTCGTTAAAAGAACAAGGTTACACAAGCGAGGTCATTCCACCTTATTATTCAGTAAAGGAAGTGGTCATTCCTTTTGCTAAGTTCCAAGGTGTTGACCCGATTCGTGGACCAGAAATGCGCTCTACCGGTGAGGTGATGGGGGTGGGTGAAAGCTTTGAAGAAGCTTATGCCAAAGCCAACCTCGGCGCCGGTGCTGCGCTCGCGAAAAAAGGAAAGGCACTTATTTCTGTTCGTGACAGCGACAAGCGTCGACTGATGGATCTTGCGCGTGGCTTGCTGGCGCTTGGGTTTAAATTGGAAGCGACCCGCGGTACTGCTAAAATGTTAGCAGAAGAGGGTATCGACTGCACGGTAGTTAACAAACTACAGGAAGGTCGTCCGAATATTGTGGATGCGATCAAAAACGGTGAGTATAGTTATATCATCAACACCGTAGAAGGTCGTCAAGCCATCGAAGATTCGGTTTATATCCGTCGCGAGGCATTGTTAAACAAAGTAATTTATACCACTACACTTAACGCGGCGTTTGCGACAGTGAAAGCCAATACGGCGGACGATCGCGCGCGCGTGAGCTCGGTGCAGGAATTACACAAAAGGGTTGCATTAGTATGAACCAGATTCCAATGACGGAACGTGGCGCAGAGCAACTGCGTCAAGAATTGAAACGATTAAAAACCGAAGATCGTCCTCGTATTGTTGAGGCGATCGCTGATGCGCGTGAGCATGGAGATCTCAAGGAAAATGCTGAGTATCATGCAGCGCGCGAACAACAGGGCTTTTGTGAAGGCCGTATTCAAGAAATCGAGTCGAAATTATCGAACGCACAAATTATAGATGTAACGAAAGTGCCTAATAACGGTAAAGTCATTTTTGGCTCCACTGTGACAGTGTATAACACTAAAACAGATGAGGAAGTGACCTACCAAATCGTCGGTGACGATGAGGCGGATATTAAGTCTAATCTGATTTCTGTCAACTCGCCGATAGCGCGTGCGCTGATTGGTAAAGAAATTGATGACATTGCGACGGTAACCACACCGAATGGTGAGGTTGAGTACGAGGTCGTGGAAGTTAAATATATTTAATCGCTTACATCGACCTCTAGCAAAAACCCAGTTTTTTAAAACTGGGTTTTTTTATGCTTAAAACTTGCAAAACAGTTTGTTTTTTTAGAAAGTATTACTGTTGTGTTAATAGCATGTAAAGGAGGTTTCATGGAAAGAAACGCAGTATTTGCCCCAAATTATGCGTGGGGTGAGCCTACCATCAGAGAGTTAATGGAACGTCTTAAACCGGTTGCCAAAGTGCAAACGATAAAAGGCGTCGTCGAGTGGCTCGGAGTCAGCTATCATGACTATAAAAATTGGCGTTACCGACAAGTTATTCCTTATAAATTACTCATTACCAAATTAATGAGTGAAGGGCTATCGGTCGATTGGCTTTTCGCGCCTGGTGTTAAGCTTATGTATCCTAAATCAACACCTGAACTTGCAGAGAGCTTAAGTTCCTTAACTTGTGAACAAGACTACCGCTTTTACTGGAAAGCGATGCAGATGGTTGAGCCGACTCTTAAGAAACATCAGTTGGACAACTCTGAAGCACATCGCAATGAACTGCTGAATGTTTACTTTTTAGCACAAGAGGGATGGATTAAGACTGAAGTAGCGATGGGCTGTGTGGCGCGGGCTATGAGACGTGTCTCAAACCCTATTACGCCACAATACAGCTGCGGTTAAGCTCTTGGTAATCGCATACGAGGTTCTTTAGCTGGACGGAACAAGATTTGTGTTTTACCAATGACCTGAACTTGTTCCGCACCTGTTTCACGCACAATGGCAGCCATCATTTGTTGGCGTAGCTCACGGTCTTCTTCTGGCACTTTTACCTTGATGAGCTCATGATCTTCCAACGCTTGCTCAATTTCGGCAATCACGCCTTCAGTAAGCCCATTTGCACCGAGTAAAACCACCGGTTTGAGCGGGTGCGCTTCGCCTTTTAAAAACTGTTTTTGCTTATTAGTTAACGACATACGATAATAATCCTGTAATTTGAGCTTGAATTACGGTTATTGTAACGCCATCTAATGGGTACACGCTAGTTTAATCAGACAGTCTGGATAGTATTAATGGGTAAAAAGCGCAGCGTCAGCAGCCAACGTTGGTTAAAAGAACATTTTGATGATCCGTTTGTGCAAAAAGCGCAAAAACGCGGATTGCGGTCACGTGCCGTATTTAAGATAGAAGAAATTCAACAGCGTGATAAATTAATAAAAAAAGGGCAAACTGTTGTTGATTTGGGCGCAGCGCCTGGAGGCTGGTCGCAATATGTTGCAGACTACTTCAATGGCGATGGTCAGGTAATCGCGTGCGATATTTTATCGATGGACCCAATCGCTGGCGTCGATTTTCTGCAGGGTGACTTTCGCGAACAGGCAGTTTTAGACGCGTTGTTGAGCCGAATTGGCGGTAAAAACGTAGATGTAGTGTTGTCCGATATGGCCCCTAATATGAGTGGTAATGACAACGTCGACCAGCCCCGTGCAATGTATCTTGTTGAGCTGGCGTTGGACATGTGTCACCAAGTACTGAAACCTGGCGGCAGCTTTGCTGTCAAAGTGTTTCACGGACAAGGGTTCGAAGAGTTTTTAAAAGATGTTAGAGCGGCATTTAAGACGGTAAAGACGCGAAAGCCAAGTTCGTCTCGATCACGTTCGCGAGAGGTATACTTGGTAGCGACAGACTACAAGTTGTAGTACCCTGACATCAACGATTGATTATTTAAATACACTAGAGGTAATAGGCTTTGAGCGATATGGCAAAAAATCTCATCTTGTGGCTCGTCATAGCCGTTGTGTTGATGAGCGTTTTTCAGAGCTTTAGCCCTGGCGAAAACGCTGGGTCTCGCATGGCGTATAGCGAGTTTCTAAAGCAAGTGGACAACGGCAATGTGCGACGCGCCGATTTTGGTGAAGATGGTCGCACCATCACGGTGATGACACGAAATGGCCAGTCGTATAAGACAGTCATTCCGACGCAATCCGATCCGAAGATCGTTGATCAATTGGCGAACAAAAATGTTGAGTTCTCGGGAACGCCACCGGAAGAACCTAGCATTCTCACGTCAATTTTCATTTCTTGGTTCCCGATGTTGCTCTTAATCGGTGTGTGGATATTCTTTATGCGACAAATGCAGGGCGGCGGTGGTCGCGGTGCAATGTCGTTTGGCAAGAGTAAAGCACGCTTAATGAGCGAAGATCAGACTAAAACCACGTTTCGCGATGTGGCGGGTTGTGATGAAGCTAAAGAGGAAGTCACCGAACTGGTCGACTATCTTAAGGATCCTTCTAAATTCCAACGCTTGGGCGGTAAAATACCAAAAGGCGTGTTAATGGTCGGTCCGCCGGGTACAGGTAAAACGTTGCTTGCTAAAGCTATTTCAGGCGAAGCAAAAGTGCCTTTCTTTAGCATTTCTGGCTCTGACTTTGTTGAAATGTTTGTCGGTGTCGGTGCTTCTCGGGTACGCGATATGTTTGAGCAAGCGAAAAAGTCTGCTCCTTGTATTATCTTTATCGACGAGATAGACGCCGTGGGTCGCCAACGTGGCGCCGGTCTTGGCGGCGGTCATGATGAGCGCGAGCAAACGCTAAACCAAATGTTGGTAGAAATGGATGGATTTGAGGGTAACGAAGGTATTATCGTTATCGCTGCAACCAACCGCCCAGACGTACTTGACCCTGCGTTATTGCGTCCAGGTCGTTTTGACCGCCAAGTTGTGGTGGGCTTGCCGGACGTACGCGGACGTGAGCAGATTATAAAAGTACACATGCGTAAAGTTCCGTTGGGCGACGACGTGCGTGCCGATTTGATTGCGCGCGGTACACCTGGGTTCTCGGGCGCTGACCTCGCTAACTTAGTTAACGAAGCTGCGTTATTCGCAGCCCGAGGCAACAAACGTGTCGTCTCAATGGAAGAGTTCGATAAAGCGAAAGATAAGATCATGATGGGTGCCGAACGTCGTTCAATGGTAATGACCGACGATGAAAAGGCGATGACGGCTTATCATGAAGCGGGTCACGCGATCGTGGGTCGTTTAGTGCCTGAGCATGATCCGGTCTATAAGGTATCGATCATTCCAAGGGGCCGTGCATTAGGGGTTACCATGTACTTGCCAGAGCAAGATCGTGTGAGTCATTCTAAGCAACATTTAGAAAGCATGATTTCAAGCTTGTTTGGTGGTCGGTTAGCCGAGCAGATTATCTATGGCGTTGATAAGGTCACGACTGGCGCGTCAAATGATATTGAACGGGCAACAGAAATTGCTCGTAAGATGGTGACCCAGTGGGGCTTGTCAGAAAAAATGGGTCCTTTGCTCTACGCTGAAGACGAAAATGAAGTCTTTTTAGGGCGTCAAGTCACTCAGCATAAACACATGTCTGACGACACCGCGCGCGCGATTGATCAAGAAGTTAAGTCAGTGATTGATCAGAACTATCAACGTGCTAAAACAATATTGGAAGAGAATATTGATATTCTGCACGCTATGAAGGACGCGCTCGTAAAATACGAAACTATCGATGCGGGTCAGATTGACGACTTAATGAATCGTCGTGACGTTCGTCCCCCGAAAGGCTGGGATGATCGCGATGATAATGATAATGGTACCAATGGTGGTACTGCCGAAAAGGCAGGCGAAGAAGAGCGGCCAGATCGTCCTATTAACGTGGACAAACCGGGTGACGCGACGTCGTAACCAACCATTACTGAAAAGCCACCGATTGGGTGGCTTTTTTTTGTCAATTGTTTGTGTAGTCATGATGTGAGGAACTAGACCATGAGTAAGCTTGCGCGACCGTTGAGTGTCATGGGGATTTTAAATATTACCCCGGATTCATTCAGCGATGGGGGAAACTATAATAATGTTGATGATGCGCTACGGCGTGCAGAAACCATGATACAAGCCGGTGCTACATGGTTAGATATCGGCGGTGAGTCGACTCGTCCCGGCGCGCAAGCTGTCGCTGAAGCAGAAGAACTTGATAGAGTGATTCCGGTGCTTGAGGCGATTAAGCAAAGATTGGACGTGAAGGTATCTGTCGACACCGTTAAACCCGCAGTGATGAGTGCGGCCATCGAAACTGGCGTTGACATGATTAATGACGTGAATGCCTTACGCGAACCTGGAGCGATTGAAGTTGTGGCTGCCAGTGATGTTGAGGTCTGCTTAATGCATATGCAAGGTGAGCCGCGTACCATGCAACATGATCCACGTTATGAAGACGTGATATGTGAAGTAAAAACCTTTTTCGAGGACCGCATACATCAATGCGCCAAGGGAGGTATTGATGGACACCGAATTTGGTTAGACCCAGGGTTTGGGTTTGGTAAGTCACAACGTCACAATTATCAAATGCTACAGCGCTTGCAAGCCTTTCATGAGTTGCGTTGTCCATTACTTATTGGAATGTCACGTAAGTCGATGATCGGACACGTAACGGGGAAAAATGTTAACGAGCGCTTGTCAGGAAGTATCGCAGCCGCCACAATAGCAGCTTATAAAGGCGCACGTATGATCCGTGTGCATGATGTAGCAGAAACCGTTGATGCGATGCGGATTGTGTCAGCGACCCTGGAAGGAGATTTTTTGTGACAGAAAGGAAATATTTTGGTACCGATGGTGTACGTGGGTTGGTTGGAGAACATCCTATTACACCTGAGTTTGCGGTTAAACTTGGTTGGGCTGCCGGTAAAGTATTGGCGGCAAAGGGAACACGCAAGGTACTCGTGGGTAAGGATACTCGCATCAGCGGCTATATGCTCGAATCGGCACTTGAAGCCGGTTTGTCCGCTGCAGGGGTGAATGTTGACTTTTTAGGTCCCATGCCAACACCGGGTATTGCTTATCTGACCCGCACCTTCCGCGCGGCAGCAGGCATTGTTATCAGTGCATCGCACAATCCATACTATGACAATGGTATTAAATTCTTTGCCGATAACGGTCATAAGCTGCCCGATCAAGTTGAGTTAGATATCGAACATTTGATTGACCAACCCATGGATTGTGTCGCATCCGAACATTTAGGTCGCGCCAATCGTATCAACGACGCGGCGGGCCGATACATTGAGTTTTGTAAAAGTGCATTTCCGAGCCACTTGTCATTAACGGGGATGCACATTGTCGTCGATTGTGCCCACGGCGCGACTTATCATATCGCACCGAACGTGTTTAGAGAGCTTGGTGCCAAAGTCACTGAAGTCGGTACTCGACCCGACGGACTTAATATTAATAAAGAGTGTGGTGCAACTCATCTAGATGCACTACAGCAGGAAGTACTGAAACAGAAAGCACATGTAGGTATAGCGCTCGATGGTGACGGTGATCGTATTATGATGGTCAGCGACAAAGGGCGTATTCTGGATGGCGACGAAATACTCTACGTACTTATGGTTAACGCACTTCGCTCAGGAACCCTGAAGGGGGGGGTTGTTGGTACTTTGATGAGTAACTTTGCCCTTGAACAGGCGTGCCAATCACTTGATGTTCCCTTTATTCGCGCAAAGGTCGGTGACCGCTACGTTATTGAGCAATTGAAGGCGAACGATTGGGCGTTGGGGGGAGAAAGCTCAGGGCATATTATCAATCGCGATTTCCATACGACAGGCGATGGTATACTCGCCGGCCTGCAAGTACTCGCGGCCATGGTCGCGGAAGACAGTGACATCGAAACATTACTGGACGGGTTTAAAAAGTTACCGCAGACATTAGTGAATGTTCGGTATCCGTCAGGTGCTGACCCGCTTAACAGTCCTCAGGTTAAAGCCGTTGTTGCTGAAGTAGAAACCGCGTTGGCTGGAAAAGGGTGCGTGTTGTTGCGGAAATCGGGCACGGAGCCAGTTATTCGGGTCATGGTGGAAGGCGCTGATACGCGTGCCGTGAAAACGTTTGCACAGCAGATTGCCCAAGAAGTCGAGGCGGCTACAAAATAGGCAGTCAGTGCGCGGGAATGAAATTGGTGCTTGTAACTTTGGTTTGCATCAGCTAATATTCCCGCGCCTTAAAGAGAGGAGCTTAAATGTCTAACGCGTCACTGGTTATTGCCAACTGGAAAATGAACGGTAACCGAGCACTCACTCGCAATATGAGTGAAGTTCTGCGTGACAATCAAGCCGACTTTAAAGGTGTAAATGTGGTCATATGTCCACCGTACACGTTGCTGTCTGAAATGGCAGGGCACATCTATTACGATGATGTCGCGTTAGGTGCGCAAAACGTGAGCGAGTATGAAAGCGGAGCGCACACTGGTGAAGTCTCTGTTGCGATGTTGCAAGAATTAGGCGTCGAGTATGTCTTGCTTGGGCATTCTGAACGTCGCGCCGAGCAACACGAAAGCGACCAACTGGTTGCTGCCAAAGCGGCCACTGTAACCCAAGCTGGGTTGACCGCAGTGATTTGTGTTGGCGAAGATAAAGCACAGCGCGAGGCTGACAATACATGGTCAGTCATCCAAGCTCAGCTCGAAAAGAGTCTGGCTGGATTAAGCGCAAAGCAAATGGCACGTGTTGTGGTAGCTTATGAGCCGATTTGGGCTATTGGTACCGGTGAGACAGCATCGCCCGCGCAGGCACAAGAAGTACATGCAAAAATTCGTGGTTGGTTAGTTGAAAACTACCAACAAGTTGGAGCTAAAACTCCACTTTTATACGGTGGCTCAGTAAAAGCGAATAATGCTGAGTCATTGTTTTCAGAAGCAGATATAAATGGTGGTTTGATTGGTGGCGCAAGCCTAAATGGCGAAGATTTCTGCGCTATCTGTCGAGCAGCCAAGGGATAAAGTTTATGTTTGAAGTATTGATGGTGATGTTTCTCATTGTAGCCATTGTTCTTATTGGCTTCATCATGATACAGCAGGGTAAAGGCGCAGATATGGGCGCTTCATTTGGCTCAGGCGCATCAAACACGGTATTTGGTTCGTCAGGTTCTGGTAACTTCTTGAGTCGTACCACTGCCATTTTAGCTGTCATATTTTTTGTGTTGGCTCTAGTGCTTGGTAATTTATCAACGTCGGTTTCAGATTCGTCTGAAGATTTCTCTGACTTGAGCGCACCTGAGCAGCAAACGCCGCCTGTTGAAGAACAGAATGGCCAACAGGTACCTCCGACCAACTAATTGAGTCGAGTCGGTTAATAGTTTACGCGGATGTGGTGGAATTGGTAGACACGCTATCTTGAGGGGGTAGTGCTTTCGGGCGTGCGGGTTCAAGTCCCGCCATCCGCACCAATATTATTATTGCTCAGAGCTTGAAATGAGCACAAAAATCCCTATAATATCAAGCAAGTTTCGGACGCGGGGTGGAGCAGTCTGGTAGCTCGTCGGGCTCATAACCCGAAGGTCGTAGGTTCAAATCCTGCCCCCGCAACCAATTTCAAGTGCCAAACGGTTTGGCGTTTGAAATAGACAAAGGGTCCAGTGTTTTAAAAGCCCCGCAGAAGCTCGGGGCTTTTTGCTATGTGGCCTAAGCTATCGTTAGGATAGTCACAACACTGGGCGCTTGCGCCCTTTTTTTGTTTTAGGAGGCAATTTGGCACGTATAGAGGAACGTTTATCGGACATGCTTCGCCCAGCCGTTGAGGCCTTGGGTTTTGAATTGTGGGGCATTGAGTTTGTCCGTGCCGGCAAGTTTTCAACGTTGCGTATTTACATTGATAAGGAAGAAGGTATCAGCGTTGATGATTGCGCTGACGTCAGTTATCAAGTGAGCTCTGTACTTGACGTAGAAGATCCGATCAATACGGAGTATAACCTGGAGGTTTCGTCACCCGGTATGGAGCGTCCGTTCTTCTCTATTGCGCAAATGCAGCCTTATATCGGCGAAACGGTCGCGTTCGAATTGACCGTAGCTAAACAAAATAAGCGGAAGTTCCAAGCGGTTCTGGAAGGAATTGAAAATGACCAACTGCAACTCAGCGTTGGTCAAGAGTCTTTGACGGTGGGTATGCACGAAATCAAGAAAGCCCACTTAGTACCGTCATTTGATTAACGATTTGCGTTGGTGAGGCAGAATCATGAGTAAAGAAATCCTGTTGGTAGCAGAGGCTGTTTCCAACGAAAAGGCAGTCCCTCGAGAGAAAATTTTTGAAGCGTTAGAGTCGGCATTAGCTCACGCGACCAAGAAAAAGTATGACGGCGATATTGATGTGCGTATTGATATTGATCGTGCAACGGGCGAATTTGATACGTTCCGCCGTTGGTTAGTGGTTGAAGATACCGATACGGGTCTTGAGCACCCTTATCGTGAAATTAGCCTGTCAGCCGCGCAGTATGAAGACCCATCGCTACAATTAGGCGATTACGTCGAGGAACAAATTGAGTCGATTCAATTTGACCGCATTACAACGCAGACGGCAAAACAAGTTATCGTACAGAAAGTACGCGAAGCTGAGCGTGCCCAAGTGGTTGACGAATACCGTGACCAAGTGGGTGAATTAGTCACAGGCACGGTTAAACGAGCGAATCGCGAGCATGTTATCTTAGATTTAGGCAATAATGCTGAAGCGATTATTTATCGTGAAGAAATGTTGCCGCGCGAATCAGTTCGTCCGGGTGACCGAGTGCGTGGTTTGCTTTACGATGTGCGTCCAGAAGCGCGTGGAGCTCAGTTGTTTGTCACGCGTTCGCGCCCCGAGTTCTTAATGGAATTGTTCCGTATCGAAGTGCCGGAAATCGGTGAAGAGATGATTGAACTCAAAGGCGCCGCTCGCGATCCTGGTTCGCGTGCTAAAATTGCGGTTAAAAGCAATGACCGCCGCATTGATCCGGTGGGTGCATGTGTGGGTATGCGTGGTGCACGTGTACAAGCAGTATCAGGGGAGCTCGGTGGCGAGCGTGTTGATATTGTGCTGTGGGACGATAACCCCGCGCAATTTGTTATTAACGCAATGGCACCTGCGGAAGTGGCTTCAATTGTAGTCGATGAAGATGCTCATACCATGGATATCGCTGTTGCAGCCGATAACCTAGCGCAAGCGATCGGTAAAAGTGGACAGAATGTTCGGTTGGCCAGTCAGCTCAGTGGTTGGACGCTTAACGTCATGACCGTTGATGACTTCAACGAGAAAAACGAAGCAGAAACGAATCGCTTGTTAAACTTATTTATAACCAGTCTCGATATCGATGAAGATTTTGCGTCGGTACTCGTGGACGAAGGATTTTCTTCACTTGAGGAAGTGGCTTACGTTCCTGTAGCTGAGTTCCTTGAAATTGAAGGCATGGATGAAGATATTGTTGAAGAGTTACGTGGTCGCGCGCGTGCCTACTTAACAACGAAAGCATTGGCTGACGAAGAGTCTCTTGAGTCAGCAGAGCCGGACGAATCATTACTTGGGCTTGAAGGAATGGACCGCCACTTGGCGTACGTTCTTGCCAGTCGCGGTGTGACCTCATTGGAGGAGCTCGCGGAGCAAGGCATTGATGACTTAGCCGGAATCGAAGAGCTGGATGAACAGCAAGCTGGCGACTTAATCATGAAAGCCCGCAATATTTGCTGGTTCAGCGAATAACCACGATCAGCGGAGGTACAACAGACTATGGAAGAAGTAACGCTCGAAAAGCTGGCCAAAGATGTCGGTACAACAGTTGATCGTCTGATTCAGCAGTTTGCTGAAGCGGGCATTAAAAAAACGCCTGATGATGGCGTGACAGAAGATGAGAAACAAAAACTATTGGCACATTTGAATAAGCAGCATGGCGGCGGTGGCTCATCAGAGCCCAGCAAAATGACCCTTAAGCGTAAAACTAAGAGTACGCTGAGTGTCGGTGGTGGTCGTGATGCCAAATCAGTACAAGTCGAAGTGCGCAAAAAGCGTACATATGTAAAACGTTCAGCTGCTGAAGAGCAAGAGCGCGAAGAGCAAGAGCGTCTTGCCGCAGAGAAGGAAGCGGAAGAGGCGAAGCGTCGCGAAGAAGAAGCCAAAGCCAAGGCGGAAGAAGAAAAACGCCAACAAGCGGAGGCTGAAGCTAAAGCGAAAGCAGCGCGCGAAGCTGAAGAGAAAGAGAAAGCGGCTCGTAAAGAGAAAGAAAAAGCGAAACAGAAAGCGGAAGCCGAGCGGCGTGCGGCAATGACGCCAGAAGAGCGTGAGGCTGCCGATAAAGCTAAGCAGGAAGCAGACAAGTTACGTATGCAGCAAGAAGAAGAAGCGCGCAAGAAAGCCGAGAAAGAGGCTGAAAAGCAAGCGGAAGAAGCTCGTCGTTTGGCTGAAGAAAATGCCAAGCGTTGGGAAGAAGAAGAGAAAGAGCGTAAAAAGGCCGAGCAAGAAGAAGTGCATTTTACAACCTCTTCGACAGCCCAAGAAGCAGAAGACGCACAGGATTATGACGAGGAGCGTAAGTCGCGTCGTCGTAACAAGAAACGTCGTCGCAAAGATGAAGAGGCGGATGAGCGTACACCGCGTCGTGAAAAGCGTCGTAAAGGTGGACGCCGTGGTTCAAGCTTGCAACAAGGCTTCAATAAGCCAGCTCAGCCGGTAGAACGCGACGTTAAAATCGGCGAGACCATCACTGTGGGTGAATTGGCAAGTCGCATGGCGGTTAAAGCAAGTGACCTGATTAAAACCATGATGAAGATGGGTGAAATGGTCACCATTAACCAGATTCTTGATCAGGAAACTGCTGCGTTAGTGGTAGAAGAGCTTGGCCACAAAGCGGTAGTCGTTAAAGACAATGCGCTTGAAGAAGAAGTCTTGTCAGACCGTTCTGAAGGTGGAGAGGAAGAGCCTCGTGCGCCAGTGGTAACGGTCATGGGTCACGTCGACCACGGTAAAACCTCATTACTTGACCACATCCGTAAAGCGAAAGTGGCCTCAGGTGAGGCGGGTGGTATCACCCAGCATATTGGTGCATACCACGTTGAAACTGACCATGGCATGATTACCTTCTTGGATACACCAGGACACGCCGCATTTACCTCAATGCGTGCACGTGGCGCTGGTGCCACGGACGTGGTTATTCTTGTAGTTGCTGCGGATGATGGTGTGATGCCACAGACTAAAGAGGCTGTGCAGCATGCGAAAGCGGCGGGCGTACCTATCGTGGTCGCTATTAACAAAATGGATAAAGAAGAAGCTGATCCAGACCGTGTTAAAAATGAATTAGCACAACTTGATGTCATCCCGGAAGATTGGGGCGGTGACGTGATGTTCATTCCTGTGTCTGCGCACAGTGGCATGGGAATTGACGAGCTTCTTGAAGGTATCTTGCTACAGTCAGAAGTACTCGACTTGAAAGCAGAAAAAACAGGTATGGCGTCGGGTATCGTGGTCGAATCACGCTTAGACCGTGGTCGCGGTCCCGTTGCGACAGTATTGGTACAGCGTGGCTTGTTGCGTCAGGGCGATATCGTACTTTGTGGTCTTGAATACGGTCGTATTCGTGCGATGCGTGACGAGACCGGTAAAGATATTAAAGAAGCAGGTCCTTCGATTCCGGTAGAGATTTTAGGTCTGTCAGGTGTTCCACAAGCGGGTGATGAAGCGACTGTCGTTAAAGACGAGCGTAAAGCGCGTGAAGTTGCGAACTACCGCCAAGGTAAGTACCGTGAAGTTAAGCTGGCGAAGCAGCAGAAAGCGAAACTTGAGAACATGTTTGCCAACATGGCAGAGGGTGACGTATCTGAACTCAATATCGTATTGAAATCAGACGTACAAGGTTCTTTGGAAGCTATCTCTGATGCGCTCGTGAAGTTATCAACCGATGAAGTCAAAGTGAATATCATCGGCAGCGGAGTTGGTGGTATCACCGAAACCGATATCTCACTGGCAAGTGCATCGAACGCAATCGTTGTCGGCTTCAACGTACGTGCTGAGGCAGCGGCTAAGAAGTTGGTCGAGCAAGAAAATGTGGATCTACGCTACTACAGCGTTATCTACGACTTGATTGATGAAGTTAAGCAAGCAATGACCGGCATGTTACGCCCAGAATTTAAACAACAAATCATCGGTCTTGCAGAAGTCCGTGATGTGTTTAAATCACCGAAATTGGGCGCGATTGCAGGTTGTATGGTTACTGAAGGCATTGTTAAGCGTTCAGCACCTATCCGCGTATTGCGTGATAATGTTGTTATCTATGAAGGTGAGCTAGAGTCACTACGCCGCTTTAAAGATGACGTACAAGAAGTCCGTAATGGTATGGAATGCGGTATCGGTGTTAAGAACTACAACGATGTCAAAGAAGGCGACCAAATCGAGGTGTTTGAGACGGTACAGGTTGAACGTACACTGTAAACCTCGAAAGTTTGCTTTCGATTATGATAAAACCGCGGGCATCCTGTCCGCGGTTTCAGTTTGGAAGAGTTATGGCACAAGAATTTAGTCGTACAGAGCGGGTACGCCATCAGCTACAACGAGAAATCGCGATGATTTTGCAGCGTGAGGTAAAAGATCCGCGCGTGAGTATGGTAACGGTCTCTGATGTTGAAGTTTCTCGAGATCTGGCATACGCCAAAGTGTTTGTCACGTTTTTGCACGATGACGATGACCAGGTTAAGGCGGGCCTTAAGGTACTCAATCAGGCATCGGGTTTTATTCGCTCGTTGCTTGGTAAACGTATCAAAGCGCGCGTAGTTCCAGAGCTTAAGTTTCAGCACGATGGCTCGCTTAACGAAGGTATTCGTATGAGTCGGTTGGTAGACGAAGCGCGTAAGCGGGATAAGAACGAATCTGAGGGTGAATAAATGGGTCAGGCACGTCCGCGTAAGGGTCGGCCAATAAACGGCGTACTGTTACTCGATAAACCCAAGGAAATGACATCTAACCGTGCCATTCAAGTGATTAAACGGTTATATGAGGCGCAAAAAGTAGGGCATACGGGCGCCCTTGATCCGCTGGCTACTGGGCTATTGCCCGTGTGTCTAGGCGAAGCGACCAAGTTTTCCCAGTATTTATTGGATGCGGATAAAGCCTATCGCGTGGAAGCACAATTGGGCGTGCGCACGACTACGAGTGATGCCGAAGGTGAGGTCGTTGAGCAAAATACAGTGGATGTCTCGGATACGCAGCTGAACGACATCATTGCTCAGTTCACCGGTGAACAAGCGCAAACGCCTTCAATCTATTCGGCATTAAAGTACGAGGGCAAACCGCTTTATTATTATGCGCGTCGAGGCATTGATGTACCGCGCAAGACAAGGACTATCAGTGTTCGCGCGATTGAACTTCTTCACCGTGATGGTGATTTTGTCACCTTGCAAGTCGCATGTTCCAAGGGAACTTATATCCGGACTTTAGTAGATGATATGGGTCAAGCGCTTGGCTGTGGTGCCCATGTGCGCGAGTTACGCCGTACCCATGTTGCCAATTTAACGGATGCGCAGCAATGGTCTCTCGAAGCGTTGGAACAGTGCGATGATGAACAGCGCTTAGCGTGCCTCGAACCTGTCGATACGTTATTGAATGAATTGCCAACGCAAACTATCAGCCAGGCGGAGGCGCGCGACGTCATGCACGGTCAGCCGGTCTTTAATCGTACCCTTGATACACAGGCGGTGGGGGACGAATGCCGATTATGCGCCAAGAGCACGGCAGGTCATAGTGTGTTTATTGGCGTTGTCGTTTTGCGTAAAGACGGTAAGTTGTGGCCAAAACGAGTACTTGCGTTGGATTATTGCGGTTTCAATTTATCGGATTTGAAATAGTCATTGAAATATTTACTGAGCGCCTTATAATACGCGCTCTTTCCGCTGCTGAATTAGTGATCGGAAGCGGGTCATTTAAAACTTAAGGAGTTATTATGTCACTAACTGTTGAGCAAAAAGCAGAAATCGTAAAAGAATTTGGTCAGGGCGAGAACGACACAGGTTCTCCTGAAGTGCAAATCGCTTTGTTGACTAAAAACTTGGCGGAATTGCAAGGTCACTTTAAAGCGCACAAGAAAGATCACCACTCACGTCGTGGTTTGTTGCGCATGGTAAGTCAGCGTCGTAAATTGCTAGATTACCTCAAAAAGAAAGACCAAAGCCGTTACGTTGCGGTTGTAGAAAAGCTTGGCATCCGTCGCTAAGTCAAAAATTTCGAAAAAAGGGTCCCTCGGGACCCTTTTTTTATGCTTATTTTTTGATAAGGGGTCTTAATTCTGTCATCTATGCCTTATACTATGTGACGATTGAAAATAGATAGAAAACGAACACCAATCCGGGTGTTCACATTCAGTTAGGTAAAGGAAAGCAAAACGTGAATCCAATAACTAAACAATTTCAGTATGGTCAACACACAGTTACATTGGAAACTGGCGTTGTAGCGCGTCAAGCAACTGCAGCTGTGATGGCCAGCATGGATGATACAACCGTACTCGTCAGCGTAGTTGCCAAGAAAGAAGCGCGGGAAGGACAAGACTTTTTTCCATTAACGGTCAACTATCAAGAAAAAACCTACGCAGCGGGTAAAATCCCAGGCGGTTTTTTCAAGCGTGAAGGTCGTCCTAGCGAAAACGAAACGTTGACATCACGTCTTATCGATCGCCCCATTCGTCCATTATTCCCTGAAGGGTTCATGAACGAAGTACAAGTGGTTGCGACTGTTGTGTCGGTCAACCCACAAGTAAGCCCAGATCTCGTTGCAATGATTGGTACCTCGGCGGCGCTGGCTATTTCTGGTGTGCCATTTAATGGTCCCATCGGTGCGGCTCGCGTGGGTGTTATCAACGATGAATACGTACTTAACCCAACGCAAGATGAACTTACCGAATCTAAGTTAGACTTAGTGGTTGCTGGTACTCAGCAAGCGGTCTTGATGGTCGAATCAGAAGCCAACCTTTTATCAGAAGACACCATGTTGGGTGCCGTGATGTTTGGTCATGAGTCGATGCAAGTCGTTATCGATGCGATCAATGAGTTTGCTCAAGAAGCAGGCAAAGAAAAATGGGATTGGCAGGCGCCACAAAAAGACGCCACTTTGGTTGAGAAAGTGAAGTCACTCGCCGAAGCCGGCATCGGCGAAGCCTATCGCATTACTGACAAAGCTGAGCGCTACGGCAAGATCGCTGAAGTTAAGCAAGCGATGATTGAGCAACTCGTTGCTGAAAATGAAGAAGCCGATACCGATGAAGCGGGCAAAATCTTCCACGACGTCGAAAAAGATATCGTGCGTAGCCGCATCTTAGCGGGCGAAAAGCGTATTGACGGTCGTGACCCAGACATGGTGCGTGCTATCAGTGTAGCAACGGGCGTGTTGCCACGTACCCACGGCTCAGCTTTGTTTACGCGTGGAGAAACTCAGGCGTTAGTTACAGCGACGTTGGGTACTGACCGCGATGCGCAGATGATTGACGAACTGACCGGTACTTCGACCAGTCGCTTCTTGTTGCACTATAACTTCCCTCCATACTGTGTGGGTGAAACCGGTATGGTCGGTGCACCTAAGCGCCGTGAGATTGGTCATGGTCGTCTTGCTAAGCGTGGTATCCAGGCGGTTATGCCGAGCCACGAAGAGTTCCCATATACCGTTCGTGTGGTGTCTGAAATCACAGAATCAAATGGTTCTAGTTCAATGGCATCAGTGTGTGGTTCTTCGTTAGCATTGATGGATGCAGGCGTTCCAATTAAGTCTTCAGTAGCGGGTATCGCTATGGGACTTGTTAAAGAGGGCGATAAGCACGTTGTCTTGTCTGACATTTTAGGTGATGAAGATCACTTAGGTGATATGGACTTTAAAGTAGCGGGTAACAACGAAGGTATCACTGCGCTGCAGATGGATATTAAGATCGATGGTATCACCCGTGACATCATGGAAAGTGCGCTAGGCCAAGCTAAAGCGGCCCGTTTGCACATCTTGTCTGTGATGGACGAAGCAATCGGCGAACACCGCGATGAGCTCTCTACGTATGCACCACGTTTCACGACCATCAAGATTGATCAAGATAAGATCAAAGACGTGATTGGTAAAGGTGGCGCTGTTATCCGTGAGTTGACTGAGTCAACGAATACCAATATTGAAATTGGCGATGACGGTACGATTAAGATTGCTGCCAGCGATCAAAATGATGCCGATGCAGCCATCAAGCGTATTAAAGAGCTAACTGCTGAAATTGAAGTAGGCAAAATTTATCAAGGTAAAGTAGCACGTATCGTTGACTTTGGTGCGTTCGTTACAGTATTACCGGGTAAAGACGGGTTGGTACACATTTCACAGATCGCTGAAGAGCGTGTGAACGATGTCAATGACTACCTCAAAGTAGGCGACACGGTACCTGTTAAAGTGCTTGAAATTGACCGTCAAGGTCGTGTTCGTTTGAGCATGAAAGAAGCGGCTGAAAAGCCAGCTGAAGCGAATAGCGAACAATCGACTGAGCAATCGGAAGACAAAAGCGAAGATTAATCGTTAATCTTTACCCAGTAAAAGCCCTGTTGAGCTAGCTCAATGGGGCTTTTTTTGCTCTAATGGAATAAATTTTCAAGGGTATATTCTATGCGATTACTTTCTTTGGCAGCGTTGCTTGCTGTGACCCTAACAGGATGTGCAACTCCGCCCGCGAATCAAGCCGATGCACTCGCAGCACCCACGCCTAATGTTGTGTTAGCAGAGCCCGAACAGGCTGAGTTTCGTTATGAAATAGAGATCGCGCGTATTAGTCAATTAGTGAGTGATGAATCGTTATCTGATGAAGAACTCGCATTTGCCTTTTATCGACGTGGTGCATTGTATGACGCGCTAGGCTTACGTACGTTGTCGCGCATGGACTTTATGCGGGCGATAGAAGTCAAACCACGGTTAGCAGATGCCTACAATTATTTAGGCATACAATACACTGAGTTGGGCGAGTTCGACTTTGCTTTTGAGGCACTTGATTCTGCACTTGAGCTTGACCCCGACCATCCGTATGCATTGCTTAACCGAGGCATCGCAGAATATTACGATAATCGTGTTAAATTTGCGGTTAATGATTTCCAAGCACACCTTAAAAATGATCCCAGCGATCCTTATCGCGTGATTTGGTTATTTCTGGCGCAGTATCGCGAATCACCCAATGAGGCGTTGAATGCGTTGGCACGCAACCAAAAGGGAATAGATGAAGAAGACTGGGCTAACCGAATTATTGAATTGTATTTAGGAGAACTGAGCGAAACTGAGTTTTTGCAACAACTCACGGTGCAGCTTCGGGGTGATGAAACCCTAGCAGAGCGTCTGTGTGAGGCTTATTTCTATCTCGGTAAATACAGTCAACGGCAACAGCAGTGGACTAAAGCGGCCAATTATTTCAAGTTGGCATTAACGACTAACGTGCATGAATTTGTTGAACATCGTTATGCCGACATTGAGTTGGAGCAAACTCGCCGACAACTGCAATGAAAACCCTCTGTATTTTGCTAGGGGTCGCCCTAGGGGTGACCCTAATCTCCAAAGATTCTCAACCGACATCAACCCAACTGCGTTGGGCCGCAGCGCTTAACGGAGACGCCAATGCCCAGTTTGAGGTGGGCGAAGTATATCAGCAGCAACAACGTGTCAGTGCGGCACTGATATGGTGGCAACGAGCGGCTCAAAATGGCTCGAAAAAGGCGCTTGAACGCCTCCAGTCCAAATTTCCGCAACATTCTAAGCGTTGGCTCAATATTGCTGCGGAGCAGGGCGATGAGCACGCTACTGCGCAGTTAGCTGAGTTAGCATTAAATGATCCCACGATATCTTGGCCAGATTGGTATTCGCGCTTTGGTCAGTCTGAACTTTCTGGTGGAGCGAGCGCACTTATTGCCTCTAAAAATGCACCCTCGTGTACCAGGGTGGTGCCCGTAGTCGCGCGTTCTAACGCCAGTAAAGCGCGTTATGTGGCCTTGCTTGAAGCTATCAGTGGTATACAGAATGAATCGAGTGCAGGCCAGGTATGTTTCGCCTGGCAACATAGACCTAAACAGCATTGCTCAGTTACTGCTAGCCAACAAGCAGTATGTGATGAGACCGGTTTGACAGGAGACACCGGAAAAATACTATTAGCTCAGGCGGGTCGCTCCTACACTCGTCCTAATACAATGGTGCTTGGACAAAGTGCAACGCCTGAGGTTATTCGACATGAATGGGCGCACTGGCTAGGTTTTGCGGATGAATATGCGATGCGCATGCCTTATGCGCGTAATTTTTGTATGGGGCGCTATGCTCAGCAGCCGGTCAATATCGTGGTCACTGAAAAGCCAACAATGAGCAGTTCTGAGCTGCAAGCGTTATGGCGTCGCCTACCTTGGTCTTCGCACATAAGTGACTGGCGCAAATTAGCACGTCCGTTGGGGGAGGATCAGTGGCAGCTAGGTTCGAGCAGTGCACACGGAGTTGGTCTATATGCTGCGCAAACCTGTGCGGCAGTTCCGGGACGCTATGCGTGGAAACCCTTAGCGCAGGAAACTTTGATGGAACGTCATCAGTCAGGAGTGTGGCCTGACTTATATAATCTTTTACAGCAGCCGGCGTTACTGCATGATGGCGAGTTGAGCCAACATCAAAATGGGGCACAAAAAGGCGAAAAACCAAACGAGTGAACGCAATTTGTCCCAATTGAGTAAATAAAGAATATTGTAGGCAATACGAAGCACAATAAAGCTCACTGCTAGCCCCGTTGCGTGGGGACTGATTTGTTCACTGGCGAGATTAGCCAGTACAGCGGCTGCGTAAAGCGGAAACGCTTCGTAAGCATTATAGTGAGCGGCGACAGCTCGGGCGCCAATGCCGGTGAGCCGAGATTGCTGGGCGCGCGGATGATGGTTGTCATACCCGTTCGCCCGATTTTGGAAAAACACCACAGGTGCCTTAGCCAATACGGGTAAGACACCTGCGATTAACAAGCACCACAGCAGTGTGCTCATCGTACAGTTTCACCGGCTGCTTGTAGGTCAGCATGGTAGGATGAACGTACCAAAGGTCCACTGGCGATATGGCTAAAGCCCATTTCTACGCCCGCAACACGGAGTTCTTCAAACTCGTCAGGGTGTACGTAACGAGCGACCGGAATATGGTGACGGCTAGGTTGCAGATATTGACCAATTGTCAGCATATCGCAGTCATGAGCACGTAAGTCACGCATGACCTCTAAGATCTCTTCTTTGGTTTCACCCAAGCCAACCATGAGACCCGATTTAGTGCGCACATCTGGACGTGCTTCCTTGTACTTCTTCAACAAGTCCAATGACCACTGATAGTTTGCGCCAGGGCGCGCCGCTTTGTACAAGCGCGGAACCGTCTCTAAGTTGTGGTTGAATACATCAGGCGCTTCGCCGGACAAGATGTCCAACGCAACTTTCATACGTCCACGGAAGTCAGGCACCAAGATCTCGACCTGAATTTCTGGGGTGTACTTACGAATTTCACGGACACAGTCGGCAAAGTGTTGGGCACCACCATCACGCAGATCGTCACGGTCAACTGACGTAATTACAACGTACTTTACGCCCATGTCATGGATAGTCTTACCGAGTTTTACCGCCTCTTCAGGATCGGGTGGTAATGGACGACCGTGCGCAACATCACAGAATGGACAGCGACGTGTACAGATATCACCTAGGATCATAAAGCTTGCTGTACCATGGTTAAAACACTCGGGTAGGTTAGGGCACGATGCCTCTTCACATACCGAATGTAAGCCGTGGCTACGCATGGCTTGTTTGATTTCATCAATACGTTGCGTGTTTGACGGCAACTTAACCTTCAGCCATGAAGGTTTGCGTAACATTTGGTCACGTTCAGTCGGAACGATCTGAACAGGAATAAGTGCCATTTTGTCGGCGTCGCGCATTTTAACGCCGGGTTCCACTCTAACTGGCTTTGACATAAGCTTCTGCAAGTCCTGTTTCCGATTGAGTATTTCGGTAGCCAACACGTTCGATAAAGCGTTGCGTTACCCTCTCTGCTGCTTCTTCGAAGCTCTGCGGACCGCCTAAGTCCGCCGTTTGAATCATTTTTATACCGGTCAACCCACACGGGTTGATGCGGCTAAAGGGTTCCATATCCATATTGACGTTTAACGCCAAGCCATGAAAAGAACACCCTTTACGGATGCGTAAACCGAGTGAACAGACTTTATCTCCGTCCACATAAACACCCGGCGCGTCGCGGCGCGGTGCGGCTTCAATTCCGTAATCGTTTAATACGTCGACGATGGTATTCTCGATCTCGTTCACGAGCTGCCGAACACCGAGGCTGAGACGTCGTATATTAAGCATAAAATAAACCACCAGTTGCCCCGGACCATGGTAGGTCACTTGGCCACCTCTATCGACCGGAACAACGGGAATATCACCCGGCGCGAGTAAGTGCTCTTCTTTACCCGCCTGTCCTTGGGTAAATACTGGCGAATGCTCAACTATCCATAGCTCATCGGGCGTTGAATCGTCACGCGTATCGGTGAATGATTGCATGGCCCGCCAAATCGGCTCATAAGCCTGACGACCCAAGTCACGAACAATAATTTTATCCATCATCGACCTATTATAACGAGATGCGCTTGTGGCGGCTAGCGTTGCTTTATTACGAGCAGTTATAGCACATAGCGGACATCTTCAATGTCAGCTAGAGAGCGGTAGAGAATTTCGATATGTTCCTGACTCTCGACACGAACCGAAACCGAAACGGAATGGTAGTTGCCTTTGCTACTCGGCTTGACCGAGGGACTGTAGTCCCCCGGTGCATGCTGCTGTAATACTTCAACGACTTGATCAGGAAGCGTGGCCGTAGCTACGCCCATCACCTTAAAGGTAAAGTGACATGGAAAGTCGACTAGCTGATCAAAACGAGTTTTTTGCATACGGATTGCTTATTCCTCAGAGAACTTACGTTTAATATAGTCCATTGCACGCTTAAAGAAACCGCCTTCCTCGACACTTTGCAATGTAACGAGTGGGAAAGAAGCGACATCTTCACCTTCAAGTTGAAGGTAGACGGTGCCGACGTGTTCGCCTTTCTGCAATGGTGCTTCTAACTCTTGATTGAGTTCAAAGTTTGCTTTTAATTTGTCGCGTTGACCACGCGGCAGCGTGATAACAACATCTTCGCTAATACCTAACTCGACCTGGTCTTTGTCTCCACCCCAAATTCGTTGAGATACGAAACTCTCACCGGCTTCATACGCAGTAACCGTTTCATAATAACGGAAGCCGTAGTTAAGTAATTTTTTGCTTTCAATTTTACGTGCTTGTTCGCTACCGGTACCGATGACTACTGAAATCAGTCGAGTATCGCCGTCCACCGCAGACGTCACTAAACTATAGCCAGCTTCGCTGGTGTGACCTGTCTTAATGCCATCGACATTCATGCTTCGGTCCCACAACAACGCGTTTCGATTGTATTGCTTTATATTGTTATAAGTATACGATTTTTGAGAGTATATTTTATACTCTTCGGGGGTCTCATTGATAAGTGCGCTCGCCAATTTACTCATATCGCGTGCCGAAACATACTGTTCCGGATCGGGTAAACCATGACTGTTAGCAAAATGACTGCTGGTCATACCGACTTCTTGCGCGTACGTATTCATTAAATCTGCAAAAGCACCTTCGCTGCCGGCAATGTACTCTGCCATGGCGACACAGGCGTCGTTACCAGACGAAATGATAATACCGTGGTTAAGGTCCGACACACTGACCTCAGTACCTACTTCGATGAACATCTTCGATGATTCGGGGAAATTTTTTGCCCAAGCATTTTCGCTGATAGTGACCATGTCCGAATTACTAATACGACCAGCTTGAATTTCTTTACCGATAATATAGCTTGTCATCATCTTGGTCAGACTCGCGGGCGGCAGGCTCTCATCTGCGTTACCTTCGGCGAGTACTTTACCTGTTTTGTGGTCAATCAGAATATACGCCTTAGCGTTGACCTGAGGAGGATTCGGGACAAGCGACTGAGCACTTGCAACACCAAAGGAAAACACAGCAACGAGTGTGACGAGTGGTTTTATCATCTTGTTAACTATCTTCATGGTTATCGCTTTAACATCTTTTATGTGTGTGGATTATATCAATTTTGATTGTTCGAGTCAGTTGCTTCCGCACTATTCGCGGTAATTTTAACTCTAAATGCGTTAGGAAAACCCTTCGCCCTAACTTGCTGTAACCATTTATTGGCTTCAACTTGTGGCAAAGGTCCTAAAAGTAGCTTATGTAGACTCTCGTTTGACTGAGTAGTTGCATGTGCTTGCCAATTTTTTGGTAACTGGTCGCGTAAGGTCGATATTTTTTGCGCATCTTCGCTGGCGAATAGTTGGACATAATAGCGATGTTCAACGGCGGGCGATAAAAACTCAATGGCTTCAACTTTAACCGGTGCTGTGCCGTGACCTACGATGTCCAGTTTATAGGCAGCCGCAAATGATAAATCGATGAGTCGATCGGAGTGAAATGGGCCACGATCGTTGACTCTTACGATCACCTGTCGTTGGTTATTCAAGTTTGTCACTCTTACGTAGGTTGGCAGTGGTAACCGGGTATGGGCGGCAGTCATACTGTACATATCATAGTATTCGCCATTAGATGTGAGGTGACCATGAAACTTATTGCCATACCACGAAGCGATACCTGTCTCTGAATAACCCTCAGCGCTTTCCATTACATCGTAAAACACGCCATTGACTTGATAATCTTGGTTACCTTGTCGACTTAAAGGCTCCTGTACCGGTGTCGCACTTTGCAACTCCGTAGCGGTAGGGATGCGTGTTGGTGCACTATCGTGCGCTTGTTGGTAACGACCTGAGGGCTGCGAGCTGCAGCCCTGCAATAGCACTACACAACTGACCAGCGAAGCGCCTAAACGCACCATTTTATGAGTCATTTTGATGTTCATAAGCAGAGGCAATTTGTTCGCTCAATTGATAAGCGACCATAGCGTATAGTGGGCTGTGGTTGTAGCGTGTAATGCTGTAAAAATTGTCAAAGCCTAACCAGTATTCATGACCTGTTTCGGTTTCAAAAGCCAGCACTTTAACGGCAAGGTCATCAGCGTATTGGCTGTCGATTTGATAGCCTTGACGGCGCAACTGACCAATCGTGGTATCAGGTTTCATACCTTTTGAGGCAACCGCTGCCCAATCTTGATTTTGCTCAGGTTGGTAGGCGACCGGTGCGCCGGCTTGCCAGCGGTGTTCCGCAAAATAGTTTGCCACGCTGCCAATCGCATCGGTGGTGTTGTTAATTAAATCGCGCTTACCGTCATTATCGAAGTCGACAGCATAGTGTCGGTAGCTGGATGAGATAAATTGACCATACCCCATGGCACCGGCATAAGATCCCACGGGCTCTGTAACATCCCAACCTTGCTCGGCGGCTAAACTAAAGTATTCGGCGAGTTCCGATGAAAAGAATGAACTCCGTGGCGGATAATAAAAACCAAGGGTATATAAGGTATCTAAAACGGAATATTTCCCTAAGTACTCACCATAGAAGGTCTCGATACCGATAATGGCAACAATAATGCGCTCGGGTACACCAAACTTCTGTGCTGCACGCTCTAGCTCATCTTGATGAGCTTGCCAGAACCGGACACCCGCGGCACGGCGCTTATCGGTCAGGAAAATAGGGTAGTATTGATACCAAGGTTTAGCCTCCCACGGCTTTTGGATGGCAGCGAGCACATCCTCGTTACGTCGCGCCTTAGCTAACCACTGCTGTAGCTTTTCCGGTGCGATTCCTAATGCCTCACTTTGTTCGCTCACAAAGGCATCGATTCGTTGTTGTGCTTCAGTTTCGGTGCGTTGCGTTTGCGCGCTCGCGAATGGTCCGCTAAGCGCGGCCAACATGATGGAGGAGGTTATTATCGCTGATTTAATCATACTGCACCTACATAATCGTTACTATTGATAGCCATCGCGGATTACAAGCCTATGATGGGTTGCCGCTGACATAATAATCCCAAAACCAGCCATCAAGGTTACCATGGATGTGCCACCATAACTGATTAGCGGCAACGGTACCCCGACAACGGGAAGTAATCCAGAAACCATACCAATATTTACAAAAACATACACAAAAAATGTCAGAGTCAGCGATGCTGCGAGGAGTTTAGCGAACATATCTTGTGTTCTTAACGCGATGATTAACCCACGAATAATGACAAAGGTATAGAGTGCCAGCAATAAGGTGACGCCGATGAGCCCGAATTCCTCACTAATGACGGAAAAGATGAAATCGGTGTGACGCTCGGGTAAAAACTCAAGTTGAGATTGAGTGCCATGGAGCCAGCCTTTGCCATCAATGCCACCGGAGCCAATGGCTATTTTGGATTGGATAATATGATATCCGGAACCTAAGGGGTCGAGCTCTGGGTTTAGAAAAGTGAGTACCCGCTGACGCTGATAGTCATGCATTAAGTAGATCCACAAAACGGGTAGGAAGGCTAGTATGAGCATGACGGCAAAGACAATTAAGCGCCAACTCAAACCGGCAAAGAAGATAACGAAAAGTCCGGCGCTTGCGACTAACAACGAGGTACCTAAATCAGGCTGCTTAGCAATCAGAAGGGTCGGTAACAACACCAATGCGAGCGCTGCGGCTATTCTTAACAAGCGCGGTGGCAGGGCGCGTTGATTGATGAACCACGCAATCATCAGCGGCATCGCTAACTTCATAATTTCTGAGGGTTGAATCGTCACAGGACCGAGATCGAGCCAACGTTGGGCGCCTTTGCCGACTTCGCCAACCAATAATACGGCGATGAGCAACAATACGCCTAATCCATAAATTAACGGTGAGATACGTTCGTAGAATCGTGGTGGCAGTTGCGCGACGACGAAAAGGGTGGCCAACGCAGCACCAATACGAATAGCCTGTCGTACGACCATATCCATGTTTTGCCCACTTGCCGAGTAGACGATAAACAGACTGGCGATGCAGAGGCTCAGTAAGCCGAGTAGTAAAGGGCCATCCAAGTGTAACTTTTTGAGCAACGGGTGACGCTGACGTTCTTCAGTCGTTAGCACTTTCGACCTCCTCATATTGCTCAGGGTGATAGCGCTTATGCCATGTATCTAATAGTCGACGAGCTGCTGGAGCGGCAATGCTACCGCCACCCCCAACCACGTTTTCAATTGCAACAGCGATGACAACTTCAGGTGATTCAGCCGGTGCGTAGCCTATATACATTGCATTATCGCGATATTTTTCGGCGACCTCTTCTGCAACATATTCCTCGTCTTCACCCAAGTTAACAACTTGTGCCGTCCCGGTTTTACCTGCGGATGTGTACGGCGCATGACGAAACGCTGAATGAGCGGTTCCGTGAATGCTGGAAGTGACTTCGACCATGGCGTCGTGCACCACTTGCCAGTAGCTTTGTTTATCGACTTGTACGGGCTGATTGTATTTCGGTTCTACCACTTGCATATCGTCTAACGTTCCATAACCTCGCAGCAACCTCGGAATAACGAACTCACCATTATTTGCCATCACACCCGTTGCAGCCGCAAGTTGCATTGGCGTAGCGGTCCAATAACTTTGTCCAATACCTACCGATAGCGTTTCTCCTGCATACCATGGCTGACCGTAACGGGCGCGTTTCCAGCCGCTATTGGGCATAATCGCAGGAATTTCTTCAGCAATATCGATGCCGGTTTTTTCGCCAAAGCCAAACTGATGCATGAAGTCAGAAATTTGATCGACACCGAGTTTGAGAGCCAAATCATAATAAAATGTATCGCAGCTCTCTCGGATAGCTTTACTGACGTTGACCCAACCATGACCCCAAGCAAGCCAGTCGCGGTAGCGCCGGTCGACCCCTTTAATTTCGAACCAACCGGGGTCCCAAATGCGAGTCGTCGGTGTAATCTCACCTGATTGTAAGCCTAGTAATCCGAGTTGAGGTTTAATAGTAGAGGCGGGCGGATAGCCGCCCTGGGTTGCACGATTCAGCAAAGGACTGTGTCGGGAATTCAGTAATGAACGATAGCGATCGACTGAGATGCCGCTAACAAACCAATTGGGATTGTAACTAGGGGTGCTCGCCATCGCGAGAATGCCCCCCGTTTGCGCGTCCATCAGAATGATCGAACCGCGATTTTCTCCCAGTATTTCAGTTGCTTTACGTTGTAGTTCGATATCCAGCTCGAGCACAATATCTGAGCCCGGTGTGGGCGGCTCAGTGTTCAGCGTACGCACTACACGTCCACGATTGTTCACTTCAACGCTACGATACCCCACCTCACCATGAAGTTGTTCTTCATAGTATTTTTCGATACCCAATTTACCGATGGTTCGACTCGCCGCATAGTTGGGTAGACGTTCTTCCTCATCTAAGCGCTGCACATCACGACGGTTAATTTTAGCGACATAACCTACGACGTGAGTCAACAGATCGTCGAATGGGTAGTGGCGTACCAATCGTGCTTCGATTGAAAAACCGGGAAACTTATGTTGTTTGGCAGCAAAGCGAGCAATTTGTTGCTCGTTCATATCATCGAGTACGGTGACATGATTGAAACGACGCTGAGTTTTCACATTCTGCTCAAAGTCTTCAATCGCTTCAGGTGGGATTTCCAGTAAGTTAGCAATACGCGCAACTTGTTGTTCGAGGTCGGTAACTTCCTCAGGAATGACTTCTAAGCTATAAACGGGTAAATTCTCAGCCAGTAATGTGCCATTACGGTCGTAAATCAAGCCTCGATTCGGCGCGATTGGAACGAGCTTGATACGATTATCATTTGAACGGGTTTGCAAGTCGTTATATTCATCGACTTGTAAGTGATAAAGGTTGCCAAGAATAACCGCGAATAAGCCGATAATAACAACAATCGCAAAAATCACTCGTCCAGCAAACAGGCTGGATTCAGCATCATGGTCTCTGATCGGCGTACGAGTGCGCATTTAGCTTCATTACCTTTATATCGTTATTCCCGATGGTACGGGTGATTATTATTAAGACTCCATGCACGGTACAAACTTTCAGCGACAATCACGCGTACAATAGGGTGAGGCAATGTGAGCGGTGACAGTGACCAGCGTTGTTCGGCGGCTGCTAAGCACGCATCTGACAATCCCTCAGGTCCACCAATCAGTAATGACACATTGCGACCATCCATTTGCCAGCCCGCCATTTGCTGAGCTAATTGTGGTGTGGTCCAAGGTCGGCCATGAACCTCAAGTGTCACGATACGATGACCTTTGGGTACCGCTGCTAGCAAGGCTTCACCTTCTTGGCTTTTGATTTTACCTAGCTCAGCCTTCTTTCCCCGCTTTTGAGGCGTGATCTCGACAAGATCCAAGCTCATGTCACGGGGAAATCGTTTTTGATATTCTTCAAAGCCGCTGCTAACCCAGGTTGGCATTTTATTACCAACAGCGAGCATCTGAATGTGCACTTATTGGCTCCAGAGCTTCTCAAGTTGGTAAAAGTCGCGTATAGACTCTTGCATCACGTGTAGCACCACGTCACCTAAGTCAACCAGTACCCACTCGCTTTGCTCACCACCTTCGATACCTAATGGAGGGATACCTGCGTGTTTAGCTTGGGTCGCAACATATTCAGCAATACTTTTAACATGTGTTTTAGAGTTGCCAGAACAAATAACCATGTAATCAGCAACGTCCGTTTTACCATGCACATCAAGGACCTGAATGTCACGTCCTTTTAAATCATCGACTTTATCAATGACAAATTCGCGCAGTTGTTCAACTTGCAAGTTTTATTACTCCCATCGACTTTGACAAAAGTTAGAGTGTATCAGATTATCGCGCTATAAACAGCATCACAATGGGCTTGAATACAATCCGTGATGACGAATGTATGTCATTACCTGAGATGGTATTTCTGCGCTGTCACCTGAGGCTAAAGCGTCCCTAACCGCAGTTGATGACACATCAGTCAGGGTGGTATTAGCAATATAAATACGACCACTTGAATCCTGATAGAGTTCATCGGGCGAAGATACTTGTCGGTCATGCAGTAATTGAGTCACCGTTGAGTTAGCCGTCCCGAGCTGATAACCGGGGCGAGGCAGGACAACCAGGTGAGCACAAGCGAGGATGGACTGCCAATCAAACCATTGGTCAAAAGTAAGTAACGAGTCCATACCCATAATAAAAGCCAGGGTATCATTAGGGTAGTGTTCACGCATTGCGGCGAGTGTTTTGGCAGTATACGACGGACCGTCTTGGTTTAGCTCGAAAGGTTCGGCACACATGTGCGCATGAGATCTGATAGCGCATTCGATCATGGCCAAACGGTGCGCGCCATTAGCACGCGGTTGGGGCCTGTGCGGTGGTACCGCGTTGGGCATCAAATGAATAGTAACGTAATTAAGCTCTTCGACTAGCGCCTTTGCAGCATTAAGATGGCCACAATGGATAGGATCAAAAGTACCGCCAAAAATCGCTCTCAACATGACTATACACACCTAATTGTTGGCTGATGGACGCAGGTAATTGGGGCGAGGACAATAACACAACGAGATGATAAAGCAGAACATCAAGTGGCTCGTCGCGGTCTCCTTTTATTGCACGCTCAATGCGCTCTGCCAATGCAATCATTTGCTTGATGGAATTATCACTGTGGGTGCTAGCACGTGCTGAGTAGGCAGACTGTTGCGAGCTCCATACTGCAAATTGTTTAAATACGGCTTGGTGATCCAATCCATGCTGCGCGTTGACATGTAATTGGCTGATAATCTGCACTTCGCGCTGTAGCATCCAATTAAGAATATTCAGTTCAATATCGTTATCAAGTAACCGCTCCAAACGATGAATGGCTTGACTCAGATCCTGTGCTGCAATGCTCTCTTGTAATCCGAATACATCAAATTGACTGCTATCTGCGACGCGCTCGTAGATTTGCTTCTCGTCTATTTGTGGTGGATTCGGTAGCAATGACCATTTGATAAACTCTTGTTCGAGTGCAAAGAGATTGCCTTCAAACCAGTTACTTAAAACCTCAGCCGCTGTTTGTGATAACTGCAGTTGATGGCGCTGCGCGCGTTGCATTACAAAACGTGGTAACTGACTGCGTTTGGGGGTGAAAATTTTAACTTGCAGTGCCTGTGCTGCAAGCGCTTTGAACCAGCGACTATTGAGTTGTTCCTTTTTGAGCCGAGGACCCTTTAAGATAAGCAACTGGTCAGGATTCGGTTGTTTAACGTAGTCGACTAACGCATCTGAACCCGGTTTACCGGGTTTAGCTTCGGGCAACTCAATATCGAGTACTGTGAAGCTACCAAATAGGCTCATTGATTGTTGCTGGAGGGAAAGTTGACCCCAATCAAATTCGGCATCGGCACGCCAACGCTGATACTCCGGCGTACTTGATAATTGTTGATTGAGGCTGTGGCGGATTATTTCGTCGCAATCTTGCTGCAACAGAAGCTCGTCCCCAAACAGCAAAATGACAGGCGGAATGCGTTGTTGCAAACTGCTCGCGAGCTGTTCAGGGAAAATGGCTTGCATGGTTAGTCCGAGAACTCTGAGATCAGTTGACGCACTAAACGGCGAGTCGCTTCATCTCGCATTTCTGATACCAAGAGTTCACGCTCTCGTGTTTTGGCGAGAGCAAAGTTCGGATCATCTTGGTAGTCGCGAGCAACTTCGACTTGGCCGTTATACTCGGTTTCGCCATCACGGATGACCTGATAATTGATTTGGTATATCAGTTCATATTCCGCGACTTGTCCACTTTCAAATAACGAGAGTGTACGGCGTTCAAGCTGATCGGAAAGTATACGCACGATAGTGGTGGAGTTGCTTGTACCCCCATCTACTACCTGAATACCTGCGGTAAGTAACCGTTGCGTCAAGCTCGCCTCGAGTTCTAATGAGTCAATACTATCGAGTCGAACGGCCTGAAGATTAGCAGGAAGCTGATAGCTATCTCTTAGTTGGAAGCTACAGCTATTAAGCCCGCCTAAAAAAAGCAGGCTTAATAACACAGCGGTTACTGGTCGTAGGTACGCCATATTAACTCACCACAATATTGAAGATTTTGCCTGGGACATAGATCTTCTTGCGAATGGTTTTACCGTCGGTGTATTTTTGTACAGATTCATCGGCTAATACGAGCGATTGTACTTCTTCTTCGCTCGCGTTAGCAGCGACGGTCAGCTTGGCACGTACTTTTCCATTGACCTGAACAACAATGAGCTTTTCTTCTTCGACCAACGCACTGTCATCGACACTCGGCCAGTCTGCAGCGATCAGGCTATCTTGATGACCGAGTTGCTCCCATAAATGCTCGCAAATATGCGGTGTAATCGGTGCCAACATACGAATCATGGCATCAATCGCTTCACCCATCACGACGCGGTCGGCTTCAGTCTCAACAGGCGCCTTTTGTAGGTGATTAAGTAGCTCCATGATTGCCGCAATTGCGGTGTTAAAGTGTTGGCGACGACCCATGTCATCACTCACTTTGGCTATGGTCTTGTGAAGCTCGCGGCGCAGTGCCTTCTGATCTTTGTTGAGCTCAACATCATTCTGATGATAGCCCCCCGCCTCGATGAAGTCATAGGTTAATTTCCATACACGACGCAAGAAACGTTGAGCACCTTCGACACCGGAATCCGACCACTCCAAGGTCATTTCAGGTGGCGCGGCAAACATCATAAATAAACGAACCGTATCGGCGCCGTAACGCTCGACCATAGTTTGTGGGTCGATACCGTTATTTTTCGACTTTGACATTTTGCTCATACCCGCGATTTCGACAGGTTGACCATCTGCTTTGTGGCGTGCTGAGACTACGGCACCTTTGTCGTCTTTATCGAGTTCGACGTCGAGCGGAGAAATCCACTGTTTGCCGCCTTTGTCATCCTCACGGTAGAAACTGTCAGCCAATACCATACCTTGGCATAGCAGGCGCTTAAACGGCTCATCGGATTCAACGAGACCTGTGTCACGTAGCAATTTGTGGAAGAAACGCGCATACAACAGGTGCAAAATAGCGTGTTCAATGCCGCCGATATACTGATCCACTGGGAGCCAATAGTTGGCTTTTTCTGGATCGAGCATGGCGTCATCCGTTTGTGCGCTGCAATAGCGCGCGTAGTACCATGACGACTCCATAAAGGTGTCGAAAGTATCGGTTTCATGTTCTGCCGGTTGTCCTTGATACTCTGTTTTGCGCCACTCAGGATCAGCTTTAATGGGCGATGTAACACCGTCCATTGTGACATCTTCAGGCAAGCGGACCGGTAGTTGGTCTTCTGGCACGGGCACTGATTCGCCATCGGCAAGATTCAGCATTGGGATAGGTGTCCCCCAGTACCGTTGACGAGAAACACCCCAGTCGCGCAATCGGTAATTCACACTACGCTGACCCACGCCACGTTGCTCCAGCAAATCAGCAATCGCGTCGAAGGCTTGCTGTGACGACATGCCGTTGTAGTCACCTGAGTTAATCACTTTACCTTTTTCGGTAATCGCCGCGGCTTTAATATCACCTTCGCCACTAAACGGCTCGATAACAGGAACGATAGGCAGTTCATATTTGGTCGCGAACTCCCAATCACGCTGATCGTGACCTGGCACTGCCATAACGGCACCTGAACCGTAATCCATTAAAACAAAGTTAGCGACCCACACGGGAATCTCTTCGCCGGTCATTGGATGAACCGCGCGGATCCCCGTATCCATGCCGAGCTTTTCCATCGTGGCGATATCTGCTTCAGCCACTTTGCTATTTTTGCACTGCTCGATAAAGTCGGCGAGTTCAGGGTTACTTTTGGCAGCTTCACGTGCGAGCGGATGCTGTGCGGCTAGCCCCATGTAAGTAACACCATAAATCGTGTCAGGGCGGGTGGTGTAGACACTCAGCGACTGGTCGCTGTTGGCCACTTTGAATTCAATTTCTAAGCCTTCAGAACGACCAATCCAGTTACGCTGCATCGCCTTAACTTGTTCTGGCCAACCATCCAATTGGTCTAAATCGTCAAGCAACTCATCTGCATAATCGGTAATTTTGATAAACCACTGCGGAATTTCTTTTTGTTCAACTTTAGCACCGCTGCGCCAACCGCGACCATCGATTACTTGTTCGTTAGCAAGTACGGTTTGGTCAACAGGATCCCAGTTAACGGTGGCGTTCTTTTTATAAACCAAGCCCTTTTCATATAACTTTGTAAAGAACCATTGCTCCCAGCGGTAGTACTCGGGTGAGCAAGTGGCGACTTCGCGTTGCCAGTCATAGCCAAAACCTAAGCGCTTAAGTTGCTCGCGCATATATTCGATGTTTTGGTATGTCCACTTGGCTGGCGCGGTTTTATTTTGAATGGCGGCATTTTCTGCCGGTAGACCAAATGCATCCCAACCCATCGGCTGAAGCACGTTCTTGCCTTGCATCCGTTGATAGCGAGAGACCACATCACCCAGCGTGTAGTTACGCACGTGACCCATGTGGAGCTTGCCGCTTGGGTACGGGAACATCGAGAGACAGTAGAATTTCTCTTTCTCTGGCTGTTCAGTGACTTCGAACACTTTATCTTCTTGCCAACGTTGCTGAATGGCTTGTTCTATCGCGGACGGGTTGTATTGTTCTTGCATAGGTCGTTTTATATCCGATATTGGTTACTGCATAGTCAGGCGGCAAAGCCGCCTTCGAATTAGCTAATGGCGTACCACATTACAAACATGATGACTAAGCCAGCCACACCAAAGAACGTAAATTCAAAACGCTGGCGCTGGCGAACTTCAGAATCATCGGTTGGTGCTGCTAAAAAGAACATTGCTAAGCTGGTGAGGCCGAGTCCACCAGAGGCAACCAGAACTGCAAAGAGAATGGCATCGAGAATGTTTTCCATGACTACTTTTCCTATTTACCCAATTAACACGATTATTGTACTGATTTTTCCTGCGACTGACCACGGTCAGTGCGATTAAATAGCCTGATTAAAGGTAGTAATGACAATACAGCAAGCAGGTCAGCAGGCCAGTTTCCCCATTGCTGAAATAACGTTGTGCCGCGTACCACGGGAAGTTCTGCAGAAACCGTTGTCGCTTTAAATTGGGGCGCGATAGCGATGATGCGACCTTGTTCATCAGTCATCGCACTCACGCCGTTATTGGTCGAGCGGATTAACGGTCGACCGAGTTCCATTGCACGCATGCGTGCGATTTGCATATGTTGCCAAGGACCATGAGAGTCACCAAACCAAGTATCGTTGCTGACAGTAATTAGGTAGTCAGTATCGGCGCTTACGTTCGCACGTACCTGATCGGCAAAGACAATTTCATAGCAGATGGCAGCTGCCAAGCGGTGACCGTTGGCTAATAAGTTAGGTTGAATATATTCACCGCGTTGAAACGATGACATCGGCAAATTAAATAACGGAGCGATAGGGCGCAACAGATTCTCAAAAGGGACAAACTCGCCAATCGGTAATAGGTGGTGCTTTTGGTAACGGTTGCTGCTGCCATACTGATAAGGCGTATCAAATCCATCAATACCCGATTCATCGCCCAACACAATCATCGTGTTGTAGAACTGATCACGGGTACTTTGATAATCAATAATACCGGATATTAATGCAGCGCCGTTCATTGCCGCCGATTGATCAATGGTGCTCAGTACGTCATCTGCGTAGGGTTCAAGTGCTGTGATGGCGGACTCTGGCCATACGATAATATCGTGTTGGTAGTTCGGACGGGTAAGATCTAAATAACGCAATATATTAGGCCACTGCTGATCAGCCTGCCATTTAAGCGTTTGTGAAATATTGCCTTGTACCAATAACACAGATGTTTTGGTGTCAGTACGGTGCAACGGTTGCAATTTAGGCAGTATATAACTTGCGGTAAAAAATACCAGTAGCATCAGTGCCGCGTAAATTCGGCACCGTAACGACCCCACGACTGCCGCTGCGATAGACAATGCTATAAACCACAGTACGGCAGTAATGCCTCGCTGACCGATAGTCGATGCTAAACCGCCCAGCCAAGCGTCCGTTTGCGTATAGCCGAGCTGTAACCACGGAAAGCCGGTAAATAACCAACCTCTTAGCCACTCGGATATGAACCAAAACAACACCAAGCTAAAATACGCGTAAGGCACTTTGAGACTTAATTTACGCCAGCTGTAAAAAGCCAAAGCAGGGAAGAGCGCAAGATAAGCGATTAACAAACCGAGTACCGCGATATCGGCTATCAGCGGCATACCACCATAGGTATCAATGCTGACTAAAATCCAACTTAAGCCGGCGCCCAACCAACCAAGACCAAATAAAAAGCCAGCTCTAAACGCCTGTTTAGGCTTGAGCGGTTTTATAAGAAGCACCACGCAGGGCAGTACTACCAGCGGCAAGTACGTATGCGTGTAAGGTGAATAAGCAAACGTCAGTGATGTACCCAATAAAACCAGTACGATGTGACGCAACCAACCCACCTGATTGAGTGCTTCAAGCCGCTTGTGGATCACCCCTGCGATTCCTCGGTATATGTATCCGATGTCGGTGGTGTCACCTGTAATTGTTGAATTCGACGCTTGTCCGCACTGGTGACCTTAAATGTGAACCCAGATAGCGTGATTTGCTCTCCGGGTTGTGGCAGGTGACCGAAGCCGTGCGCCACTAGACCACCCACTGTATCGATTTCATCGTCAGCGAATTGGCTGTTAAAATGGTCATTAAAGTCTTCAATGGTAGTGAGTGCTTTAACAGAGTATCGAGATGCACTTAAGCGTTTAATATCGGCTTTATCGTCATCATTGTGATCGGTTTCATCCTCGATCTCGCCCACGATCTCTTCTAAGATATCCTCGATGGTGACCAAGCCCGATACACCACCATACTCGTCGACGACGATCGCCATATGATAGCGGTTAGACCTAAACTCTTTAAGCAACACATCAACCCGTTTGCTCTCTGGCACAATGACTGCTGGACGCATGACTTCGGATAACGAGAAGCTGTCTTCAGTGAAATTAAAGCCGTAACTGAGTAAATCTTTCGCTAGAAGAATCCCTTCGACATGGTCTTTGTTGTCGGTGACGACGGGGTAGCGGCTGTGTTGTGATTCGATCACGATAGGCAGGAACTCCTCAACGCTTTGGTGAATATCAATGGTCACCATTTGCGAACGAGGAATCATAATGTCACGCACTTTAAGTTCAGCGACATCGAGTACACCTTCGATCATTTCCTTCGTATCGTTATCGATCAGGTCCCGCTCTTCAGCGTCCTGAATTAAATCGACAAGTTCTTCTCGGCTTTTCGGCTCTCCAGCGAATACCTGTAACAGTTTGGCTGCCCAAGATTTTTGCGAAGAGCCGCTGGCTGAGTGGGGATTGTCGTCGCTCATTCAGAGTGTTGCTCCGTGTTAATGATTAATTTGGTAAGGATCAGGAATATCGAGCCGTGCCAGTGCATCTTTCTCGATGCGTTCCATGTGCTCGGCTTCAGCATCTTCAATGTGATCGTACCCTAAAAGGTGCAGAGTACCGTGTATCACCATATGCGTCCAGTGATGCATGAGCGGTTTCTGCTGCTCATCCGCCTCACGCTCTACCACCTGTGCGCAGATTACCAAGTCACCGAGTAGAGGAATTGGCATTTCGATAGGCGCTTCAAACGGGAAAGACAAGACATTGGTCGCATAGTCCTTACTACGAAATTCATGATTTAGACTGCGTCCCTCAGCTGGATCAACGATACGAACCGTTAATTCGGCTTCAGTATTGTCATAGCCAGCGAGTGCTAACGCAGTCTCTACCCAAAGCTCAATATCCGCTTGTTGAGGGAGTTCACCCGCTGTCTCGCAGGCGACTTGATAATCAGCTTGAACCTTCACGGCGCTCCTGTCCTGTATCAAACTCCTCGTAAGCTTGCACAATGCGTTGCACCACCGGGTGACGCACAACATCGCCGGCTTGGAAGAAGGTAAAACTAATGTCCGGTACTTTACTAAGGACTTCAATCGCATGGCGCAAACCAGATCGTTGCCCTCGCGGTAAGTCGATTTGAGTAATGTCGCCAGTAATTACTGCCTTGGAATTAAAACCAATACGGGTGAGGAACATCTTCATCTGTTCCATCGTAGTGTTTTGGCTTTCATCTAAGATAATAAAGGCATCGTTGAGCGTGCGCCCGCGCATGTATGCTAACGGTGCGACCTCAATCACATTACGTTCAATCAGTTTTTCGACTTTCTCAAAGCCAAGCATTTCGAACAAAGCATCGTATAAAGGACGTAAATAAGGATCGACCTTTTGAGCTAAGTCTCCTGGTAAAAAGCCCAGTTTTTCGCCGGCTTCTACCGCTGGACGTGTCAGCAAAATACGACGGATCTCTTGGCGTTCGAGCGCGTCAACGGCACAGGCAACAGCAAGATAGGTTTTACCTGTACCTGCCGGTCCAATACCAAAATTGACGTCGTGCGCGAGAATCGAACGCACATAGCCCGCTTGGTTATGATTGCGTGGCTTGATAAGACCTCGTTTGGTCTTGATATGCGTCATTTTCTCCGCCGCCGGATCTGTGTCGTCTTGCTCAAGTACTTTGGCTTGCTGAATAGCCAAATGAACCTGCTGCGGTTCGACATGACCCTCTTGACCTTTGACGGTGGCAGTCTCGACATAGAGGTCGCGCAGAATATTCTGCACTGCAGCAACGGTGTGCGCGTGTCCAATTAAACGAAAGTGATGACCGCGATGGGTAATTTCCACACCCAAGCGGCGCTCGATGTGTTTGAGGTTCTCGTCAAATGGACCACAGAGATTAGAGAGCCGACGTAAATCCGTCGGCTCTAGTTCAAATTCAATAGTTTCGGTACGTTGATTCAATCGAATCCTCTTCTTTGCTAGTACTAAGGTACGACTCGAGCAACACCTAATGGATCGGGTTCTTCCGCCTTGTTGCGTTGCAGAATCGTTTCTGGCGCGGTGTCAATCCGAAGGCCCATATCGGCTTCTTCACGAATTAACTCACCTCTCAGTGAGTTAGGTAATACTTCGGTGATTTTGACATCGACAAACTTACCAATCATATGGGGTTGCCCAACGAAATTTACAACCCGGTTATTTTCGGTACGACCGGTTAACTCCATTGGATTCTTTTTCGATGGCCCAGTCACTAAGATACGTTGTTCAGTATCCAACATCCGGCGTGCATGTGCCATTGATTGCTGGTTAAGTCGTTGTTGAAGCAACTGTAAACGCTGTTTCTTGGTCGCTTCAGTGACGTCGTCAGGTATATCGGCAGCAGGTGTACCAGGACGCGCACTGTAGATAAAACTGAAGCTCATATCAAAGTCGATGGCTTGAATAAGATCCATCGTCGCTTGGAAATCAGCATCGGTTTCACCGGGGAAACCGATAATAAAGTCCGATGACATCGCAATATCAGGACGCGCTTTCTTTAAGGCGCGAATTTTTGATTTGTACTCTAACGCGGTATGTCCGCGTTTCATCATCGTTAACACGCGATCCGAACCACTCTGTACCGGTAAGTGTAAATGACTGACCAGCTCAGGAATCGTTGTGTAAGCCTCGATAATATCGTCCGTAAATTCGACCGGATGCGAGGTGGTGTAACGAATACGATCAATACCATCAATGGCAGCAACAAGATGCAATAACTCGGCGAAGCGGCATACAGAACCATCAAAATGCTCGCCACGATACGCATTAACATTTTGACCGAGTAGGTTGACCTCACGCACGCCTTGCTCCGCTAGCTGTGCGATTTCATAGATCACGTCATCGACAGGGCGGCTGACTTCTTCACCACGCGTATAAGGCACGACGCAGAACGAGCAATATTTTGAGCAACCTTCCATGATAGAGACAAAGGCACTCGCGCCCTCGGCTTTTGGATCGGGTAGGCGGTCAAATTTCTCGATTTCTGGGAATGAGATGTCGATCATGGGTTGGTGGTCTGAACCGACCTGCTTCACCATTTCAGGTAAGCGGTGCAAGGTTTGTGGACCAAACACAATATCAACGAACGGTGCACGGGCGCGAATAGCGTCACCTTCTTGCGATGCGACACAACCGCCCACACCAATTAACAAGTCGGGGTTGGCTTGTTTTAAATGCTTCCAGCGTCCGAGCTGATGGAACACCTTCTCTTGAGCTTTTTCACGGATCGAGCACGTGTTTAGCAGGATAAGGTCAGCCTGTTCGGCTTCTTCGGTCAGT
>NZ_CAXGLS010000017.1:0-44668 GCF_964010655.1 uncultured Idiomarina sp. | reverse complement strand
TTGTGCATCGAACACCGCTCGGAAAAATTGCCAAGCACTCATGCCCCCCATGGTGCGGATAAAGCCACCGTAAACCACCACAATGTGGATCAGCACTGCTAAATAGATTACACCCACGAATTTGGCCAAAGGCAATAAACTTGCAATGCCGTATTCACCGATCACCCATGCCATTAAGCCTAAAACGCCAAGCGGTGTAAGTTGCAAGACCATGCGAGTGACCTGATACATCACCTCTGCGCCCGATTTAATCACTCGACGTACCGGTTCAGCAGGTTCGCCCAGTTTCTGTATAGCAACACCGATAATCGCGGCAAAGACAACTATTTGAAGTACATTGCCTTCACTGAGCGCAGCAAATGGATTAGTTGGCACAAAGTTAAGTAGCACTTGTGAGACGCTCGGAATGATCTTTTCGGTTTGTTCTGTTGCGGTGAGAGCCTGAGCCGGGCTCATATCGATAAGCGTCCCCAGCGTCAAGCCGATAGCACTGGCGATAATGGCTGTCAGCATGAACATACCAATCGTTTTAGCTCCTAAGCGCCCTAGCTTTTGGCCATCGTTTAAATCGGTAATTGCACTGACAATGGCACAAAAGATAAGCGGCGCCACCAACATTTTTATTGCGCGAATAAACAGGTCGCCCAACGGCTTAAGTGCTTGTCCCGCTTCGGGGAACAGAGCACCTACCAGCGCACCTAAAACAAATGCACCCAGTACGCGTTGCCAGAAGGGAATATTAAACCAGAATCTAAACATAGAACGTCCACATCGAGAAAAATGCGGATAATTTAGCGTCAATCAATCGGTCGCCGAAAGAAAATTTTTGACTAGCATATAACTAAAAGACCAAGCCAACGAAAATTTGGCTTGGTCTTATTAATCACGAGGAAGGTCGCTCACAAGAAGGATTGCGTCCTTGTTGATGGGCTTGTTGTACTCGCGCACTCAAGCTTGGTGCGTAGTCTTCTATGGCATCAATACGCGTTTGCGGTGATGGGTGCGTTGATAGTAATTCTGGCGGAGCGCCTTTCGACTGCTTCGCCATATTGCGCCACAAGTCAGCGGCTTCAATAGGCTTAAACCCGGCATCAGCCATGTAGTCGAGACCCAACTGGTCTGCTTCAGACTCGTGAGTACGACTATACGGTAACAAAATACCGACTTGCGCTCCCACACCTAAGGCACTCATCAATAGCGCCGCAGTATCGCTCTCTAGCTCCTTATTGGCAAAAATTGCACCAATTTGAAGCCCCGCGCCGACTGCCATGTTGCTTGATACACGCTCATTGCTATGTTGCGCGATCACGTGGCCAATCTCGTGACCAATCACGGCAGCCAACTGGTGTTGGTTTTCTGCGACATCCAGTAAACCGCGGTAAACACCGATATTGTTTCCTGGCAGGGCAAAAGCATTCACCGTGTCTTGATCAAATACAGTGATTTCCCAATCTGCTTGACTATAGGGTTCGGGTAGCACATCAATCAACGCGTGACTAACGCACTGGACGTAAGCATTCATCGCGGGGTCGTCACTAATCGACGTTTCAGCTTTCATCTGTTCATAAGACTGCTCACCCATTTGATTCAATTGACCCTCGGGTAAAAAAGCTAACTGAGAACGTCCTGTTGGCGACTTTGAGCAACTGACTACTGTCACAGTCGCCAGCGTCAACGCCGCTATTTTCCAAGCCCGCATAATGCCTCCTTTAGGCAAACAATAATGACTTCGTACTAACGATATTAGTCTTAGCTACGCAAGTCATCAAAAAATTGTTTAACACCGTCAAAGAAGCCTTTTTCCTTGGGTCTGAACTTAGCCGCTTCGTCGCCGTGCCCCATCGAACTCTCAAGTTCCTCGAGTAATTCGCGTTGACGCGATGATAAGTTCACCGGCGTTTCGATGACCACTTTACATATCAGGTCGCCGACAGCACCCGTACGGACTGACTTAACGCCTTTGCCACGTAAGCGGAAATGTTTGCCCGTTTGAGTCTCTTTTGGCACCTTCAATTTGACTTTACCTTCTAGCGTCGGTACCTCAATTTCGCCACCGAGCGCTGCCTTGGTAAAGCTCACTGGAACTTCGCAGTATAAATTGTTGCCGTCACGCGCAAAGATAGGGTGTTCACGCACATGCACCTGAACATACAAGTCGCCTGCTGGCGCGCCTTTTTCTCCCGCCTCACCTTCGTTCGCTAAACGAATACGATCACCGGTATCTACGCCTGCCGGAATTTTAACCGATAGTTTTTTGGTTTTTTCAACGCGGCCCTGACCGTGGCAAGTATTACATGGATCTTTGATGATAGACCCCGTACCACGGCAATGCGGACATGCCTGCTGCACAGCAAAGAAGCCCTGACGCATTTGAATTTGACCGGAACCGTGACAGTGACTACAGGTTTCTGGTCGTGTGCCTTTTTTCGCACCTGAGCCGTCGCAGTCCTCACATTCCACCATGGTCGGAATTTGCAATTCGACTTCTTTACCTTTCACCGCGTCTTCTAGCGACATTTCTAGATTGTAACGTAAGTCCGCACCGCGCTGAGGACGCGCTTGCTGACGACGACCGCCACCAAAAATATCACCGAATACATCGCCAAAGATATCAGCAAAATCGGCACCACCGCCACCGAAACCACCGGCGCCCGCTCCGCCACCTTGGCGAGCTTGTTGAAACGCTTCGTGCCCATATTGATCATACATCTGGCGTTTTTGTGGATCCGACAACACTTCGTAGGCCTGTTTAATTTCCTTAAACTTGGCTTCTAACTCTTTATCACCTTTCGTGCGGTCTGGGTGGTACTTCATCGCCATCCGCTTGTAGGCTTTCTTAATATCTCTCTCATTGGCGTCTTTGCCGACACCTAAAATCTGATAATAATCCTGCGCCATAACCGTAATCTTCTGTTGTGATTTTACACCTGTCTAAAATAAATACACGGGCATTACCTTTCGGCAACACCCGTGTTGATATCGAAGTTGCCTAATTAAGCTTACTTCTTATCGTCGTCTTTCACTTCCTCAAATTCAGCGTCAACAACGTCATCATCTTTAGATGATTGTGCTTGCTCTGCACCGGCTTCTGCACCACCTTGTTGTGCTTGCTGTTGCTGAGCAGCTTCCATCAGTTTTTGTGAAGCTTCCATCAACGCTTGAGACTTCGCTTCGATAGCATCTTTGTCGCCGTCTTTAGAAGCTTGCTCAAGTTCGTCGCAGGCGGTTTCGATGGCTTTCTTATCATCTTCTGACAAGGCTTCGCCGACTTCTTTCAACTGATTACGCGTTGCGTGCACTAAGCCGTCCGCTTGGTTACGCGCTTGCACTAACTCTTCAAACTTTTTGTCATCTTCAGCGTGTGCTTCCGCGTCTTTAACCATTTTTTCGACTTCATCCTCATCAAGACCCGATGAAGCTTTGATGGTGATCTTCTGCTCTTTACCGGTGTCTTTATCTTTCGCCGACACATGTAAGATACCGTCAGCGTCAATGTCAAAGGTCACTTCGATTTGCGGTACACCGCGCGCCGCTGCACGAATACCTTCGAGGTTAAACTGACCTAGCGATTTGTTATCGCTTGAGCGTTTACGTTCACCCTGCAATACATGAATCGTTACAGCTGACTGATTGTCTTCTGCGGTCGAGAATGTTTGCGATTCTTTTGTTGGAATCGTGGTGTTTTTCTCGATCAACTTGGTCATTACGCCGCCCATGGTTTCGATACCTAATGACAGCGGACAAACGTCAAGCAGCAATACGTCTTTCACATCGCCTTGTAAAACACCGGCTTGAACAGCTGCACCTAGTGCTACGGCTTCATCTGGGTTGACGTCACGGCGTGGCTCTTTGCCAAAGAAGTCAGTCACGGCCTGTTGAACCTTAGGCATACGTGTTTGACCACCGACCATGATGATGTCTTTAACATCGCTCACTGACATATCAGCATCAGCCAGTGCTTGCTTCAATGGCTCAAGCGACTTCTTAATCAAGTCTTCAACCAACGATTCTAATTTAGCGCGTGTTACTTTAATCGCTAAGTGCTTAGGACCGGTGTTATCAGCCGTGATATATGGCAAGTTGACTTCCGTTTGTTGCGCAGAAGACAGCTCGATTTTCGCTTTTTCGGCGGCTTCTTTCAGACGTTGCATCGCCAAAGGATCTTTACGTAAATCGATGCCTTGATCTTTCTCGAACTGCTCAACCAAGTAGTTAATCAAACGGTTATCAAAGTCTTCACCACCTAAGTGCGTGTCACCGTTTGTCGCCAGTACTTCAAAGGTATGCTCGCCTTCGACTTCGTCGATTTCGATGATCGAGATATCGAACGTACCACCACCTAAGTCATAAACAGCGATAACGTTGTCGCCGGACTTCTTATCCATGCCGTAAGCCAGTGCAGCTGCGGTTGGCTCGTTGATGATACGCTTAACTTCTAAGCCCGCGATTTTACCAGCGTCTTTTGTTGCCTGACGCTGAGCATCGTTAAAGTATGCAGGTACAGTGATAACCGCTTCGGTGACTTTCTCACCTAAAAACTCTTCTGCGGTTTTCTTCATTTTCTTCAATACTTCAGCAGAAATTTGCGGTGGCGCTTTTTTATCGCCATCGATTTCTACCCATGCATCGCCATTGTCCGCTTTGACAATGTTGTAAGGCATAATACCAATGTCGCGCTGAACTTCATCATCTTGGAAACGACGACCGATCAAACGCTTAATCGCAAACAAGGTTTTATTCGGGTTGGTGACTGCTTGGCGTTTCGCCGGTGCGCCTACCAAAGTTTCGCCATCGTCGGTAAATGCGACGACAGATGGGGTTGTACGATCCCCTTCACCGTTTTCAATAACACGAGGTTTGCCGCCGTCTAAAACCGCGACACATGAGTTTGTTGTACCCAAGTCAATGCCGATGATTTTACCCATAATTAATCTCCACTACTTCTATTCTGTTCAAACCGCTCTGGTTTGAGCGTTAATGATTTCGATAACTGTTATTTGGGGGCTGTATCTAAAATTACAAGCCCTAAAACATAATTTCTCTTACAAATTATGCTTTTGTATCCACGCCGCCGTTACTATTACGTGCCACCATCACCATGGCTGGGCGCAGTAAACGTCCGTTGAGCTCATACCCTTTCTGCATAACGGCGATAATCGTGTTGTTTTTGTGCTCCGCCGACTCTTGCATCGACATCGCTTGGTGCAGGTCTGGATTAAAGACCTCGCCCTCTTCGCCGACCGCTTTTACGCCAAATTTATCCAGCGTTGATGTCAGACTTTTATACGTCAGCTCAATACCTTCTAAAAAGCTTTTTAACTCTGGGTTTTCGGTATCAGCCGCTTGCATCGCGCGCTCAAGGTTATCAACACTCGTGAGTAGCTCGTTGGCAAACTTCTCTAACGCAAATTTATGCGCCTTCTCAACATCTTGACTCGCGCGACGACGTACGTTTTCCATTTCCGCCTGACTACGCAATACCGACTCCTTTTGCTCGTTAACTTTGGCTTCGGCCTTAGTTAACGCGAGCTCAAGCTCCGCAATACGGTCCGCTTGATTGTCTGCCGCCGCAGCTGTTTGCTGCTGGGTCTCTGGTTGTTCGTCGCTACCAAGCGCCTGTTCAGCTGCCTGCTCAGCCGCCTCTTTTGCGGCCTCTTGTTGAGCGGCTTCTTGTGCTTGCTGCTCAAAGTTCTCAGTTGTTTGATTTGGTTGCTTATCACTCATAACCCATACTCTTTAAATGTCGAATGAACGTATGCGTTGTTATGTGGGGATAGTCCGATTAAGATTCAAGACCTTTATTTCGCTTGATAAAAATTAACGCAACACGTAGCGTTAACTCACGACTAGAGGATAGCGGTAAGCCCTATGAAACAACCCGCATTTAAGCGCGTCGCGCTTTTAGGAAAAATTAATGATACTGGCACTCGTCACACACTTGAGGCACTTATTAGTGCCTTGTGCGAAAGTCAGTATGAGGTCTGTTTGGAAGAACGCTGTGCCACCCAGGTACAACCAAGCAGTTGCATCGACACGGGCTCACTTGAGAAGTTAGGACAATGGGCCGACATTGCGGTAGTCGTCGGCGGTGATGGCAATATGCTCGGTGCTGCCCGCGCACTGTGTGATCATGATGTGGCGGTTATTGGAGTGAATCGAGGTAACCTTGGCTTTCTGACCGATTTAGCGCCAGAGGACGCAGTGAGCGCGCTGATGGATGTGCTAGCGGGTGACTATGTAAGAGAAGAGCGCTTCTTGCTCTCGGCCTCGGTTAAAGGCGAGTCAGTTAAACAACAAGGTGTGGCGGTGAACGAAATTGTTCTTCATTCAGACAAAGTCGCTCACATGATCGAGTTTGAACTTTATGTCGACGATCAATTTGTCTTTTCGCAACGTTCCGATGGCGTCATCATCGCGACACCCACCGGCTCGACGGCATACTCTCTGTCCGGCGGTGGTCCTATTCTGCATCCTAACCTAAATGCTATTACCTTGGTCCCCATGTTTCCGCATACACTGAGTAGTCGTCCGATTGTACTCGACGCAAACTCCCGAGTACGACTACGTGCAGCCAAGGACAACGATCATTTACAAATCAGTTGCGACGGTCATGGGCGTCTTGATGTCATGCCAGGTGATGAGGTCATTATCGAAAAACACCCGCATACCTTGACGATGGTGCATCCGACAACACACAGCTACTACCATGTATTACGTAACAAATTGGGTTGGGGCAGCCGTCTTTTCTAACTGACTAAAAAAAAGTCACTCTTTGCATTGCAATTGCACAATAATACTGTATAACTACTGTATATACTGTATAGGTAAACAGTATTACTGTTCTTTTTATTGTGAGGAGCCCAGCCATGTTGACTGAGTTACACATTCGCAATTTTGCAATCGTCAAGCAGTTAGATATCGAGTTTAAAAACGGGATGACCGCCATTACCGGTGAGACCGGTGCGGGTAAATCTATCGCACTGGATGCGCTCGGGCTATGCCTGGGTGGACGTGCCGATGCCAACTGGGTGAGACCGGGCTGCGACAAAACGGACATCAGTGCGCGCTTCACTATCACTCACGACAGTCCCGCTCACCGCTGGCTCGTCGACAACGAGTTTGATGATGACCTCGAGTGTGTATTGCGCCGTACTATTAGTAAAGATGGTCGTTCACGGGCTTGGGTTAACGGCGCACCAGTGACGCTCACACAGCAACGCACATTAGCGCCAACATTGGTCAATATTCATGGTCAGCATGAACACCAGCTGTTGGTAAAAGAAGAGCACCAGCGCGAATTACTTGACCAGTTCGCTCAGCATGCTGAACTTATTACAGAAGTACAAGAAAGCTACCGTAACTGGGCGGCTACCGAAAAGCGTTTTCGCCAACATCAGCAGCGCAAAGAAGAATTGGCAGCACAGAAACAACTAATAAGTTATCAGGTTAAAGAGCTTAATGAATTTAATATCGGAGAGGGCGAATTTGAGCAACTTGAGAGTGACCACAAACGGTTGACTCATGTTCGCGCCTTAACGGAAAACAGTGCCTTTGCTCTAAATGCGCTTTATGACGGCGAGCACAATAATGTATCGGGACTCATTCAAGCCGCCCACGGCCGATTGGAAGAATCAGCCGAGCTCGATGAGCAGATTCAGCCTATTTTAGCACTGCTTGAACAAGCTAAAGTTCATATCGAAGAAACAGCATTAGAACTGCGTAATTATCAAGACCAATTAGATATTGATCCTGAGCAACTCGAAGTCACTGAACAACGGATGAGCCAAGCGATTGCGCTCGCTAAAAAACATCATGTCGCGCCACTCGACCTTTATCAACATCATCAGCAGTTGCAACAACAATTGGATGAACTCGAACGCGCTGAGGAAGATAACGAACAACTCGCTGAGCAACGTCAAGCATTACGCACCGTTTATCGACAAGCGGCGCTTAAGCTGTCGACAAGCCGGAAAAAAGCAGCGGACAAACTGAGTGCCGAAATTTCCCGCGCCATGCATAAGTTAAACATGCCCCATGGTGAATTTGTCATCCAAGTTGATCATGATGACAAAGCCACAGCAACGCTCTGGGGCACCGACGAAATCTGCTTTACCGTGACCACCAACCCTGGGCAGCCGCTACAAGCGCTTAGTAAAGTTGCATCGGGCGGGGAACTATCACGCATCAGTCTTGCCATACAGGTCATGTGTGCCAATCAAAATACGGTACCGACCATGATGTTTGACGAGGTCGATGTCGGTGTGAGTGGACCCACCGCAGCGGTTGTGGGTTCAATGTTACGGAGTCTAGGCGAGCAGTGCCAAATTATCTGTGTCACTCACTTACCGCAAGTGGCTGCTAAGGGACATCATCAAATGCAGGTACTCAAACAAACCGATGGCGCACAAACAGAAACGCAAGTTTGGCAGCTTAACGAAGAACAGCGAATTGATGAGCTCGCTCGCTTATTGGGTGGCGATAGCATTACCGAAAAAACTAAAGACAACGCCCGGGAGTTACTTATTCATTAAGTTTTCCTGCGCCAATGCTAGCTAACTCGGTTTTGTTTGTTTATCATCGGTGACAACATTTAACGGTAAGAGTAGTTAATGAAACAAATCGGAAAAACTTTGGCCGCTGTTGCGGTCGTCGCAGGTCTCTCAGGTTGCTCAGTGTTAAACGATTGGGTATATCGAATTGATATTCCTCAAGGTAATTACCTTGAACAACGCGATGTCGACAAATTACGCGTAGGTATGTCACAGGAACAAGTTGCTTACGTATTAGGGCGTCCGGTCGCTGAAAACAGCTTTAACAGCGAGCGTTGGGTCTATGTTTATGACATGAATCCAAATGAGGGTGAACCTTTCCATAAGGAATTGATACTCGATTTTGAAGACGGTCAACTCGCCCGTTTGTCGGGTGATTTTGATAAACCAGAAAACTTCGATACCCCGCTCGAACCTTAATGGGATAAGTTCCTATGACGCAACCGCTCATAGAAGAGCTCGGTGAAGTTATAAAGAGCCCAAAAGATCCGCGGTCTTTCCGTACACTAAAACTGCCCAATGGACTGTCAGTGGTGTGCGTTCAGATCCCACACAGTAAAAAGGCATCGGCATCGCTGGCTGTGCGCGCGGGTCATTTCAATGACCCGCTTGAAACCCAAGGTCTCGCCCACTTCCTAGAACACATGCTGTTTTTAGGGAACGAACGCTTTCCGGATGCTAACGAGTTCCCCGAGTTTTTGAGTGCCTACGGTGGACAACAAAACGCTTGGACAGGCTCTGAATTCTGTAATTTTTTCTTTGACTGTCAAACCCGAGCTCTCTCGCGAGCATTAGATTATTTCTCCGCGATGTTCATGGCGCCGTTATTTGACGAGTCCTTAATCAATAAGGAACGTCAATCAATCGACTCTGAATTCCGCTTAAAAGAGAAAGATGAACTTCGGCGTTTATATCAAGTACACAAGACAACATGTAACCCCGAGCATCCCTTTAGTAAGTTTTCGGTAGGTAACATGGATACGCTGGCAGAAAGCGATAGCCACTCGTTAAAAGACCAGTTAAGTGAGTTCTTTCGTGCTTTTTTCAATGCCAACAACATGCGGCTTACCATCGTTGGCGCGCAACCGGTTGATGAACTCGCCGAGTTGGCGCAACACTACTTTTCGGACATCAGCAGCGGTCAAGAAAATGATCCTAAATCGCTCGAGGCGCTGCCACTGTACTTACCCTCCCAGTTAGGCGTATTCATTCAAGTTAAGCCCGTGAATCCGGCTCGTCGTCTGATCATCACGTTGCCCCTCCCTGGCATTGATGACGACTATAAGAATAAAACAACTAGCTTTATTGCTCACATTCTTGGCTATGAAGGCCCTCATAGCCTCTATGCAACGCTTCGGGCGCGTGGATGGGTTAATAGCCTCTCCGCGGGCGGCGGTATGAGCGGTAGCGGCTACAAGGATTTCAACTTAAATATTCAGCTTACTGAGGCAGGTGTTGTTCACGCCCTACAAGTAGCGCAGGCGGTGTTCAACTATATTCAGTTGATTGCAAGTTCTGGACTCGAGGCTTGGCGCTACGAGGAGAAACGGCTCACTTCCGAACTTTCATTTCACTTTCAAGAGACACCGCCCGCCGGTGAACTGGCTCCTCAACTGTCTGTTAATGCGCACCACTATCCCATCCACGATGTGGTTTACGGAGACTACCGCATGGATGGACTGTCGGTTGCTCGAGCTAAACAAACACTGTCTTTAATGGCGCCCGAACGTGCCCGTATCACGCTGATCCATGGCGATGTAGAGACCGATCAACAAACAGAGTTATATCACACACCCTTTAGTATCCGTGCATTGACAAAAGAGGAATTAAACACTCTTAATAGCCCAGCGGGCACTTTTAGTTATCAACTACCAGCGCAAAACCCTTATATCACTTCTCATGTTGAACCTTACCCGCTAGAGCGCGAGCTCAGAGAGCCCGTGGCGTTGATAAAAAGCGACAATGTCACCATCTGGCATTTACAAGACCCTGATTTTAGAGTGCCCAAAGGGCATATCTATTTAAATCTCGAATCGCCAGCGGTCAATCAGTCGGCGACTCACTTCGCTGCGGCACGTCTTTGGTCGGAACTATTAATCGATTCGCTGAATGAAGCACTTTATGACGCTGAGGTCGCTGGCTTACACTTTAATATTTACCCGACCCAGTCCGGTATGACGATTCATACAATGGGTTTATCAGCGGGTCAATTGCCACTACTACAACAGTTAATGAAGCAGGCTTGGAAAGTAAAATTTAAGCGTGGTCGATTCAATTCTATCGCTCAGCAACTTAAGCATAACTGGCAGTCCGCCCACAACAATCAGCCGCTCAATCGACTGTTTGCTGAGCTTAATTTGACACTACAGCCGTGCCTGTTCTCGCTCTCCGATATGGCCGAAGGCTTGAACTCATTAGACTATAAAGGCTTTTCGCAATTAAGTAGCGAGCTTTTTAACTCCATGGGGGTGTCGGCTTTAATACATGGCGATTGGCAAGCTAAAACCGCTTTTGAATTACATCAACTGATACGTGACAGCGCCTCAGGACGGTTAACGGCCTCCCCTCCTCAATTACAACCTAAGCGTCTTGAACCTCACACGCACATTCACCGAACCGTGGAGCAAGCGACTGGCGACAATGCCGTATTGGTATACTTTCAGGGCGATAACGACAGTGCTGAACAGCAAATTACGTGGATGTTAGCGCAACAGTTGCTTAATGCGAGTTTATTCGACGAACTCAGAACCCAGCGGCAACTGGGTTATGTCGTTGGGAGCCAGTATTTCCCTGTTCGACGCCTACCGGGTTTCATGGTGTTTGTGCAATCACCGACGCATAACACGTCCGCCTTACAGGAACATATTCACACCGTATTGCACGATAAAATTGAACAGCTCGACAACGTGCTGACATTACAGCGCTGGAAGCATGCTAAACAAACCCTATCTGAGCAATTAACGATAAACGATCGCAGTTTGCGCGCCCGTAGCCAACGCTTTTGGGGAGCGATTCAAATGGCCGAAACTGATTTTGATCGTAACGTTGAAATGAGCGCCGCTCTGGAGCGACTACAACTGTCCGACTGGATAAGTGAGGTAAAGCGTTTAGTTATTAAACAACCTCGTAAAATTGTACTGTTGTCATGCCAGTAGGAGATATTATAATAGCTTTGACAGTCAAATCGCTTTAAGTTAGCTTGTAACACTGAGTTAACAAATAATAAGAGCTGTGTAGCAGCCAACAATCGGGTCCTTCAGTTGCGTGCTTTAACCATCACTTTAGTTTGCCTCGTGTTTAGCTTGGCTCTGTTTAATCCAACCTGTCAAGCTCATGATAACCCTCATGTGACTCAGCAAATCAGCGCGCCCATTATTGATATAGAAACAGGACCACGCGGATTTATTTGGCTTGCGACATCGCAAGCGCTCTATCGGTTTGATGGTTCTACCCTTCGCGAAGTTCAATTTAGCAATGTGCTACAACCACAAGATTTACCGCAATTGCACTGTCTTACTCGTAGAAAAAATGACGCTCTATTGATTGGCAGTGATAAGGGTATTTATCAGCTACCGTTTGCATCTAGCGCTTTAGAAGCGTCAATGCGTTTGAGCAGTGAACACTTACTTGATGCGCGTATTCACCAGATTGCGATACCTCAATCAACACCTCTTTTGGCAGTCAATAAACACACGCTACTCGTGGAGCATCAAGGCGAATTACTCCCACAACCATTACAATATGACGACGAGCCAATACGTAATCTTCATTTCGTTAAGCCGGTTGGCGATTGGACTTGGTTAGGTGACGGCAAACAAGTTTATGTTTGGGATGGACTGGGGAGTAACTTATTTAAATTAACTATCGACAACCCAGTGACCGAAAAGTTACCACCCGGTCAGCTCGTTGATATTGCCGAAACTGATCATGTTCTCTATCTGCTTTACACGGATAAACTGGTTCGACTTGACCAACGCTATCGGCTCATTGATGAGACACCGCTAACCAACCTTGGTATCGCCGACCTGCCGTTACAATTAAATGTAATGCCAAGTGGGGAGTTAAAACTGCTCACCCAAGCAAAGTTATATGAACTCTCATTAACACCAAGCGGTCAATTCAGCGCGACCCAAACGGCTCGCACCAAACATATCAAAGGCCCATGGTCGCAGCATTACGTAAGCGGCCAGTTTGAGATCCTACTCAATACAAAAGGATACATTGAGGTTTTACACGCTCCCCCCACCTCGGACAATGCACTCTGGGTCAGTGCCGAAGCGGCGCCATCCGGTCAGGTCAATATCGACTATGCGATCGCGTCATTCGATCTGGAACAGCCGCAGATGTTTGAATACCGAATTGAACCTCTACAAACAACTTGGCAAAAGACATTTCAGCCCTTACAAAGACTCAGCCTAAAAAATTTAGAGGACGGACAGTACACGCTTGATGTCAGAGCATACCTACCTGAGCAAGATAGCTGGGTAAGCGCAAGTCAGTCCTTTACAGTTAAAGCGAACGGCTTCACAGCGATGCACTACCTATCGATGATTATCGTGCTTCTTGCACTTGCCATTTTATTCATCTTCCTTTTACTTAAACGAAAAGCCCGTGCTTACCATAAACTCACCGAAGCACATACGTCGTTGCATCAATTACTCAATGGCACCCAACAACAAGTTTGGCATTGGAACCTCGTCAATAGTGAAGTTGAGCGTGTGCACATATGGTCACACTGCCCACATTTTCCTCTTGATGGTGTAAGATTTGGACTCGGCCAATCGGACCAAAGTAACGTTCACCCAGACGACATAGGTGAGCTAACTGCGGCATTGGAGCAGGTAAAATCGGGTCATATCTCTCATTATCAATGCACTTATCGAATTAAGAACGGCCAACAATGGCTGTGGGTACTTGAGCGTGGCGAACTTGTTGCAGCCGAAACGTCAGGAAAGCCAATCAAAGTACAGGGTACGCTGAGCGATATTTCCGATATTATCAATAGTGACGAGCGCATTGATATGCTCGCAACCTCGCTAACAAATATTTCAGATGGCATCTGTATCTTCGATCGGTTCTTTAGAAAACGTGAAATCAACACGGCATACGAACGAATTACCGGTTATCAGCGAGAACAAGTCATTGGTCAGGCGTTCGCACTGCCACATTACGATAGAGATTTTACGGATCAAATCAAACACACAGTGCTTCGGGAAGGAAGTTGGTCCGGCGAAGTCACCGACTTCAATGCGGATGGCGCCGAGTTACTCCTCGAGCTCACGTTAGATGCCGTTCGCAATGACAGTGGCGAGATCAAATTAATTGTCGCAAGCTTTTCTGATATTACTGAACGTCGTAATACGGAGAATGAATTACGCCGGTTATCAAATACCGACAGCCTCACCGGTTTGCCAAATCGCTCATACTTTCAGGTAAGTCACTCAAATCTGGTTCGCAAACGAGTCGCTCATGCACTGTTGTTGTTCGATTTAGACGACTTTAAGCGTATCAATGATTCTCTTGGTCATGAAGTGGGCGACGAACTTTTATGCCGAGTCGCCGACCGACTCGCTGAATTAGGTCGCCGGCAAGACACGCTTTATCGCCTAGGCGGGGACGAGTTTGGCATTCTCATCGAAGATAACACAGATATTAACGTCATCAGCACCATCGCCCAACAGGTGAATACTGAAATAGCAAAAGCCTATCGTATTAAAGGACATGAGATCGCCTTAGGTAGCTCAATTGGCATCGTGCTTTATCCTCACGATGCACATACCTCACAAGAGCTTCTACAAAAGGCAGATACGGCGATGTATCATGCTAAACAAAGAGGCGGCAATTGCTATCAGTTCTTTAACGCGTCGATGAACGAAAATGCCATCCAGCGTCTCGTGTTGGAGAGTCAAGTGCGTCACGCGATTCGCACCCATCAAGTCGAGGTGTACTATCAACCGAAAATGGAAATTGCGACGGGACATATTTCCGGGATTGAAGCACTCGCCCGCATTCGCGACGAATATGGTCAGTTCATCAGCCCCGCGCAGTTTATTCCACTGTGCGAAGAAACAGGTCTGATTATTCCGCTTAGTGAACAAGTATTACGTACCGCTTGTCGAGACATGCGCCAGCTACTGACGCTACAAGGTGCGCCTCGCAGTGTTGCAATTAATCTGTCGGCAAGGCAATTCACTCAATCGAGCTTAGCGTTGTTTATCGAACAAGTGTTACAAGAAGAGGAAATGCATCCCCGCCATATCGAGTTTGAGATTACGGAAGGCATGGTGATGAGCGATCCCGAGCGCGCGATTGCGATGCTGGAAAACCTTGCAGATATGGGCGTACAACTTGCACTTGATGATTTTGGCACGGGCTATTCTTCACTCGCTTATCTCAAGCGTTTCCCTATGCATACCCTTAAAATCGACAAAGAGTTTGTCGATGATATTACCTTTGATGAACGCGACCGTAAGATGGTCGAATCCATTATTGGCATGGCGCATAACTTAGGTTTAAAGGTGGTTGCTGAAGGCGTTGAAGAAAAAGCTCAATTGGATATTTTAGAACAATTACAATGTGAATATATACAAGGGTTCTACTTCGCAAAACCGATGAGCGCCGAAGCGCTCATCGAATTCATTACTAAACAGCAGCCTGCTTACTCATAAAAGCGCTTACCCTGCTCAGCCATTTGCTTCAGCAGCGGCGCGGGTTGATAACGATCACCGCGTTGCTCTGCTAAGCGTTCCATACGCTTCACAATACTGCCAATACCCTCGGCATCCATATAACGGAATGGACCGCCTCGGAATGGTGGGAAACCAATACCAAACACCGAACCAATGTCGCCATCACGCGCACTGCGAATAATGCCCTCTTGCAGGCAATAAGCCGCTTCGTTAAGCATTGGCAAAACACACAGCTCAGCAATTTCATCACCTTCATGCTTCGCCTGTGGTTCAATATTCAGTAAACCGTACACTGATTTATCAACCGGCTTGCCTTTCACACCTTTACCATATTGATAGAAACCTTTGTTGTTTTTCTTACCCTTACGACCATCATCAATCAGTTTGTCGAAAGCCGCAGGCGCCTCAAAGCGCGTACCGAGCTCTTTGACAAGAATCGGCGCAACTTTAGCGGCGACGTCGATTCCTACCTCATCTAAGAGCGTAATCGGACCGACTGGAAAACCAAATTTAACCAAAGACTTGTCAATATGCTCAATAGGTTCACCCGCGATCAACAAACGCGCCGCTTCGTTCATGTAAGGCGCCAAGATACGGTTAACAAAGAAACCGGCGCCGTCTTTAACAACGATAGGTGTTTTGCCTTGCTTTTTAGCCAACGCAACCGTAGTGGCAATGGTTTCCTTGGACGTATTTTCGTGAGTAATAATTTCCGCGAGTGGCATTTTATCGACCGGCGAAAAGTAATGCAGACCGATGACGCGATCGGGGTGTTGAGCGCCTTCGGCAATCTGCGTGATCGGTAGTGAGCTGGTGTTAGTCGCGAAAATGACGCCATCCTTACCATTGTTCTCGACATCAGCGACCATTTTTTTCTTCAGGTCGAGATCTTCGAACACGGCTTCAATCACTACATCAACTCGGTCAAACCCGGAATAATCAAGCGAACCGCTCAGCGAGAGCATGGTTTTCTCTAACTCCGCACGACGCATATGACGGCGTTTAACTTTTTTATTCAAACGCTCGTAGCTGTAATGCAGTGCGTGAGTAATACCCTCAGGACTAATATCCTTGATGCGCGCTGGGATACCGGCTTTGGCCGCAGTCACAAAGGCAATACCACCGCCCATCAAACCACCGCCTAAAACACCCACACGCTTAATATCCGCTGGCTTAACACCATCCGCGCCGGTCTCTTTTTTCATTTCCGTTGTGGCAAAGAAAATCTGTCTAAGCTGATAAGACTCAGGGGTCATAGCGAGTTCACCAAAAGCCCGCGCCTCATAGTCAAGACCCGCATCGCGACCGTTTTCGACGCCTGTTTTGACCGCCTTAATGATCTTATCGATGGCGGGATAATTGCCCTTCGCTTTAGCCTGCGCCTGCTCACCTGCCTTTTTATAAATGATGCCACGACCATAAGCGGTCGCCTCAAGCAACTTGCTCATGCCTTTTAGGTTCGCCTTTGAAGGCTTAGCTTTTGCCTTTTTAGCCTGTTTAACAGCAGCTTCTAGCAAGATTGATTGCGGTACAATCTCATCGACTAAGCCCGCCTTGAGTGCTTGCTTAGCGCGTAACTGCTTACCGGTCAGGATCATAGTGAGACCTTGCTGCACGCCGACCAATGCCGGTAAACGCTGTGTTCCACCAGAACCGGGCAATAAGCCAAGTTGCACCTCTGGTAACCCCAGTGCCGTTTTATCACTGTCGGTACACACACGCACGTGGCACGCCATCGCTAATTCAAGCCCACCCCCTAAGCAGGCACCATGAATGGCTGCAACAACTGGCACATTAAGCTGTTCGATACGATCAAACATGGCTTGACCTTTGCGCGCCAAACTCTCTGTATCAGCCGCGGTTTCACAATCATTAATCATATTAATGTCGGCACCCGCAATAAAAGAATCGGGCTTACCGCTAATAAATACGACCCCTTTCAGGTCACTATTATCTTCGAGGCGGTTCATCAGACGACCCACCTCATCAGCGAAGCTATCTTTTAAAGTATTCATGCGTTCGCCGGGAACATCGATGGTAATTACCGCAATACCATCATCTCGAACAGCTAAGTGAAATGCGTTATTGTCTGTCATTATTCGCTCTCCAAAATCATCGCGGCGCCCAAGCCGCCAGCGGCACAGGCCGTTGTCAACGCGGTTCCGCCACCACGACGACGTAATTCATACAACATCTGTGTAATCATCCGTGTACCGGTCGCTGCAAACGGGTGCCCGTAAGCAATAGAGCCACCCAAGACATTAAATTTCTCCGGGTCAACCTCGCCAATTGCCGCATCACGTCCTAATTTTTCTTGCGCAAATTTCTTACTTGCAAACATTTTGAGGTTGGTCAGCGTTTGTGCCGCAAACGCCTCATGCATGTCAATTAGCGTTAAATCGTTGAGCGTCATTCCCGCACGATCGAGGGCAATAGGCGTGGCATAGCTTGGACCCATCAACATATCCTGCTCGACTTCGAGCGCAGCAAATGCGTAGCTACGCAGGTAACCTAAAATAGGATAACCCAGCGCCTTGGCACGGCTTTCCGTCATCATTAATACCGCCGAAGCACCATCGGTCAGCGGTGTTGAATTAGCCGCTGTCACTGTGCCATGTTTCTTGTCAAATACAGGTTTGAGCTTACCGAGTTTCTCTAAAGAAGAATCACCACGAATGTTGTTATCTCTATCAATGTGCTTTTTATACGGCTCTGGATAAGCGGTCATGACCTCATCATCAAGGTAGCCTGCTTCCCACGCTTCGTGCGCGCGGCGGTGAGAGTTCACCGTTAATTGGTCTTGGTCTTCGCGTGAGATATGATGGCTTTTTGCCATTTGCTCCGCAGTTTGCCCCATACTCAAACCTGTTGAATACTCTGCCACGGCAGGTGGCACAGGGAGTAAGTCCTTTAGACCCAGACGACGTAAAATTGCGATCCGTTGGCCTAAGCTTTTTGCTTTATTCAAGTCGACCAATGCGCGGCCTAGTTTTCGGCTCACACCAATCGGTAACACCGACGATGAATCAGCGCCGCCAGCAATACCGATATCGACATGCCCTGCCATCATGGCTTCGGCGATATTAACCGCTGACTGGAAACTCGTCGCGCAGGCTCGGGTTACACTGTAAGCATCTGTTGACACGGGAAGCTCCGTGCCGAGCACGATCTCACGGGCAATATTGGGTGCAGCTGGCATCTGTACCACCTGTCCAAATACCAATTGCTGTACCAATTTACCGTCAATTCCCGTACGATTGATAAGCTCTTGGACGACCATTTTGCCGAGATCGACAGCGGGAATGCCATGAAAGTCTGTTGCCTGGCGTGCGAAAGGTGTTCTAAGCCCCGCAACAAAAGCAATGCGGTCCCCTTTCGGTGTTAGCAACCGTTCAGTTGCAGACATATGATTTCTCCATTAAAAATTAAGCGTCAAATACTGGTCTGACCACACAAGATGTTACAAATTCTAGCTGTTTAATCTACAGATTAAAACCTTGGTTTTCGTTAAAGTAGAGAACACCATTGAAAATAGCATGCTTAGGCTGCATAACAATACAGCTGAGCACAAATCATTCGCAACTAAGATAGTAAGCGGGAGCACCATGGCTGCTGAACAATTCAAACAACTGCAAGCATTTTTAGATAGTCAGGTATTAGGTCAGCCTGAGTTCACCAAGAACTTGTTAATCGCTGTACTCGCCGACGGTCACCTACTTGTTGAGGGTCCTCCTGGATTGGCCAAAACACGTGCTGTGCAAGCCCTTGCCAAAGGCATTGAGGGTGACTTTCACCGCGTACAGTTTACCCCCGATCTCCTACCTGCCGATTTAACGGGTACGGATATATACCGACCCGAGACAGGTGCCTTTGATTTTCAACAAGGTCCTTTGTTTCATAACCTGATACTTGCTGATGAGATCAACCGTGCACCGGCTAAAGTGCAATCTGCATTGTTGGAGGCGATGGCTGAGCGGCAAATTACCGTAGGCCAACGCAGCTATCCGCTATCTGATCTATTTATGGTCTTGGCGACCCAAAACCCTCTCGAGCAAGAAGGTACATATCCACTGCCTGAAGCACAGTTAGACCGTTTTCTCATGCATCTAAACCTAGACTATCCCGATGCCGACACTGAATTGAAAATTTTGCGCCTGACACGTGGCGAAGCGCTTGATGGGCAGGCGGTGATGCCGACCCCACTCACTCAGCGCCAATTGTTTGAAGCCCGTAACCAAGTGATGCAACTGTTCTTGGATGAAGCCGTTGAACATTATCTCGTGCAGTTAGTAATGGCGACACGTTCACCGGCCAATTACGATGAAACACTTGCCAGTTGGTTAACCTATGGTGCGAGTCCTCGCGCTACAATAGCACTTGAGCGCTGTGCTCGTGCTAACGCATGGCTCAATGATCGTGACTTTGTCACCCCAGATGATGTCCGCGAAGTGTTTTTCAACACTTTGCGTCATCGCATCATTATTAGCTATCAAGCAGAAGCCGACGGTATTAGCCCGGACACGGTGCTTGAACGTATACTCGAACTAGTTCCGTCGCCCTAATGCCAATGCAAAAATTAACAACTGAGCAGTGGCTGGAAAGGCTCCATACCGATGGTTTGCAGCCCAACATGCAAGAATTGATGTACTACCGCACTAAGCTACCCGCTTTTGCTCGTCATCAGCGTCAGTTGCCTGCGTCCTCGCAGTCTGGCGCGCTACTGAGCAAAACCCGCGGACGCGGTATGGAGTTTGATGAGGTCCGTCATTATCAACCAGGCGACGATGTGCGATCGATCGATTGGCGTGTCACGGCACGGACGGGTAAAGCACATACAAAGCTCTACCGTGAAGAAAAGGATCGTCCCGTATATATTGTGGTTGATTTAGCGCTAACACAACTGTTCGGCAGTCAACTCCTGTTTAAGTCAGTACAGGCGTGCCACCTTGCCTCTGCACTTGCTTGGCAAACACTTCAACGCGGAGACAAAGTCGGCGGTATCATTAGCAATGGGTGGTTACAAAACGAATACAAACCTAGTTTACAACACAAATCAGTGATGCACTTTTTACGCGGGCTCACGGAAGTTCACCAAGATAGTTTGCAGCGTTGGCAACAGCAAACACCACCGCACCCTGCACCACTGAATCAAAGTATCGAACATTTAACACATTTAGTGAAACCGGGTAGCTTAATAAACGTGATCAGTGATTTTGAACACATAGAAACAAAGACGCTGGAACAATTGGCGCGTTTAAATACTCGAAGTTCAGTAAGAAGTTTTAAACTTTTTGATCCGATGGAGCAACAACTACCCGCGGGTTATTCCAGTCAACCTTTAAGCATTCATGATGGCGAACGACAAGCCATGGTCAATTTAAATAATGCGCGTCAACGGCTTGATTATCATCAACGGGCGATGAGTGAGTTCGAGCAACTGTTTGAGCGCTTTAATCAGTATCGCTTACCGCTAACACGTGTAAGTTCTGCGATCGCCTTAGAACAACAATGGCCTGAATTACGGTGATGAGATGTCCGGTCTAATACAGCAAGCAGATATAAGTCAGTTAAAAGATATTGTAGAGCCGCCGAGTGCCTCAGTTCTTCCTCTCGCAACACCGATCTGGATTATTTTGATTGTGCTGATTGTGGGTTTGAGTATTGCTGTCATTTACGGTTGGCGTAGTCATTTACGTCGTAAACCATTACGTTACGCACAACAGGCGCTCAACCAGCTTGAACAACCCACAGTAAAAGAGATCACTTTCATTGCTAAGCGTGCAGCTTTAGTTTATTTTCCCCGCCAAGAAATCGCACCTCTCAGTGGTCGCACATGGCTCGAGTTTTTAGGTGCAAACGAACAACAGCATGCCGAACTACTCGCCAATGCCGATCGCTTGTTGTTTCAACCGGGACACAGTGACTGGGTCGAGCAATACCGTCAGTTAGTGGCAGACTGGGCTGGGCAATCACCGCGGAGGTTAACACGTCATGTTTGAGTTTGCCTGGCCATGGTTATTTTTATTGCTGCCGTTGCCGTTGTTTGTGCGCTATTTTCTACCCAAAGCACAGCAACAAGCTTCAGCAATTCGTATCCCTAATCTGCATGGACTGAGTGACGGTCATCGTGATGCCCGAGCCCGTCCCTTCATGTGGCTACTACTTTGGCTATGCTGGCTACTCCTTGTTATCGCTGTAGCACGCCCACAGTGGCTCGGCGAGCCACTACCGGTTCGCAATGAGGGACGTGAGATTATGCTAGCCGTAGATCTATCTGGCTCAATGGAAATTGCCGACATGACGCTCGATGGCCGTAATGTCGACCGTCTAGAAATGGTCAAAGCCGTACTTGGTGACTTCATTGAGCGCCGCAAAGGTGATCGCTTAGGACTGATCCTATTTGCCGATACCGCATTTCTTCAAACGCCGATTACCTACGATCGTAACACCGTGCAACAGATGCTCGACGAATCGGTGCTCGGCTTGGTTGGCGAACGCACCGCCATCGGTGATGCAATCGCCCTAGCTGTTAAGCGCTTCAAAGGTAAGCAACAAACTAACCGAGTATTAGTGCTTTTAACTGATGGTCAGAATACCGCAGGTAATCTATCGCCAGAGCAAGCGTTAGAACTGGCAAAAGCTTATGACGTCCGTATTTACCCGATTGCTGTCGGTGCTGAGGAAGTTGTTGTGGATAGTGTTTTTGGTCGACGTAAAGTCAATCCGTCACGAGACCTAGACGTACCTCTCATGCAAAACCTTGCCGATGAAACAGGTGGCGAGTATTTTCGTGCGCGCAGCACCGAGGAGCTCGAGCGCATTTATCAATTACTGGATGAGTTAGAACCGGTACAAGGCGCGGAACAACAGTTACGTCCACGAAAGGCGTTGTTTTTCTGGCCGCTTGCTGGCGCATTGATCTTACTAACACTCTTGAGCGTGATGCATTATCGTCCATGGAGAGGTGAACATGGCTGATTTTCACTTTATACGTCCCGCGTGGTTATTTTCCCTGCTACCTTTGGCGTTTCTTTATGCGCGTCTTTTGTTTATTGGTAAGCATCAATCTGGCTGGCATCAGTGGCTGCCAAAGCATCTTTCTAATGTTTTGGTTAACAGTGGTGGGCAAATGACATTTTGGTCCGCCCATCGATTAGGGCTTTTCTGGATCGTCGCAACCGTAGCGCTCAGCGGCCCGACCTGGGAGCGCCTCCCGCAGCCCGTATACCAGTTAGACAGCGGACAGGTCGTGTTGTTGGATATGTCACCCTCGCTGCTCGCTGAAGATATCAATCCTAACCGGTTGACGCGAGTACGTTTTAAGGCGATGGATTTAGTTCGTTCCGGACTCGACGGCGACACCGGCTTAGTAGCATACGCGGCTGACGCCTTTACTATTAGCCCACTGACCGAGGATAACAATAATCTGCTTACCCTCATCCCCTCCCTGTCACCTGAAATTATGCCGGTACCCGGTAACAATCCACTAAGCGCGCTCAAACACGCCGATCAATTACTCACTAACGCAGGCTATTCACAAGGCGATATATACTGGATTACCGATGGTATCGATAGTCAGGATATGGCCGATGTGAGTAATTACCTTCGTGCCACGGAACACCGTGTTTCAATTCTAGGTGTCGGTACAACGGACGGAGCGCCTATTCGAGATAAGGAGGGGGCTTTAGCCAAAGACAAATACGGGCAAGTAGTGGTTGCCAAACTGTACCCTGACAGGCTGCGCGATTTAGCTCATTTGACGGGGGGAATTTACGTTAACTCGACGTCGACCAATCAAGATATCGACCAATTTATGGCGCTTGAGCCCTTATCCAGAAAGGGCAAGCAGGGTGATATACAACAGCAAGGCGATCAATGGCTCGATATGGGTCCGTTTCTGGCTCTCTTACTGATTCCCATGGTGCTATTTAGTTGGCGGAGAGGCGGTACGCTGGGCAGCTATATTATTGGCTTTATTGGGCTCTCCTGCATGACGGTTCCGCAAAGCGCCTTTGCGCAGGAATCGACAACCGATCCAGGCTGGTGGTTAAATAACGAGCAGCAGGCTCAGCAGCTTTTGGAGTCTGACCAATGGCGGCGGGCAGCTGAACTGAGTAGAGATCCGCTTCGTAAAGGTGCAGCCCTTTATCGTCAGGGCGACTATGCGGCCGCCGCAGAACAATACGCGCAGCTTGATACGCCCACGGGATGGTATAACCGAGGTAACAGTTTAGCCCGTCAGGAGCAGTATCAAGCCGCTATCGACGCGTATGATGAAGCATTACTTCAACGACCTAATTGGGAAGAGGCCCAAGCAAATCGACAATTAATGCAGCAGCTTTTGCAACAACAAAAGCAACAGCAAGGTCAGAAACCAGGCGATAAAAATAAAGGTCAGCAAGATCAAGACGACCGTCAAAGCGGACAAGGTCAAAATGAGTCGGAGCAGCAACAAGACCAACAACAGGGCGACCAGCAAGGCGAGCAATCTAATCCTGAGGGTGAACAGGAGCAAAACTCAACAAGCAAAGACCGCCAACAGTCGCAACAGGAAGAGCAGAAACGGCAACAACAATCACAGCAACAGAAAAAAACATCAGATCCTGAACGCGAGCAGCGCAGTCAACAAACTGAATTTAGTGACGATATTGATCCCGAGCGAGCTCGCCAGTTAGAACAATGGATGAATCGCGTACCCGATGATCCCAGTATTCTGTTACGCAGGAAAATGTATTTAGAGAGTCAACGCAGGCAGCAACAAGGCGTGGGTGACCCAGAAGGAGTAGAACAAAAATGGTAAGTCGTTGGTATCGCTTATGTATTGCGTGTGTCATGGTTCTGGTTTCTTTCAGCGCCCACGCAGATGTCACGAACATCACGAGTACAGTCGACAAAAACCCAGTGATCGCAAACGAGTCGTTCATTTTAACGGTGACCTTTAATGACGACGTACCCAACTCGGTCTTCCAGCCAGATATTCTACTGAACGATTTTGTCGTCGGCCGCACGAGCGTCAGTCGTCAAACCTCGATTGTGAACGGTGACTTAAAAAAATTAACGCAATTTACCACCGTATTAGTTGCAAACGATCCGGGCGACTATCAGATTCCGAGCATCAGCCTTGATGGGGCGAGTTCAGATCCGATTACCATGACCGTTGTTGAGCCAGGCTCAGATGCTGCGAAACGCAGCGACAAAGTGGCATTTGTCGATGTGACATTAGATACTCAACAGGTTTTTCTACAACAGCCGATTCATTATATTGTGCGCCTCTATCTCGCCGCTGACCTTAACAAAGGTAACTTAGTCCCCCCGACTATGGAAAACGCAGATATCCGACAAATTGGTAAAGACGAAGAATACAGTGAAATGAATCATGGTCGCCGGTATCGGGTCTATCAGCGCACCTATCAAATTACTCCTAATCAATCGGGCGAGTTTACAATTGAGGGCGCACGATTCGACGGCGAAGTATACGCCTCGGGTCAGCGATCTATTTTCTCGTCCTTCTCTAATACGCAACCTGTCAGCGCCATTGCAGAGCCAAAAAAGGTCCAAGTTAAACCTATCCCCAAAAATTGGACAGGACACTGGCTTCCGAGTGATTTAGTGACAATCAGTCAAACCGTAAAGCCCGAAAAAGAGGAATATAAAGTGGGCGAGCCGATTTCAGTATCGTTGATGCTCACTGCGGTTGGCGTTAAGCCTGAACAGCTTCCTGATATTAACTACAACTACCCTGACAGCGTGCGGGTTTATCCAGATAACGAGAGTACGGATCAGTTCGTAAGAAACGGCATTAACATCGCTCAAAAGACGGTTAATTACGCCATTGTCCCACAGCAGCCAGGCGATCTCACGGTTCCAGGAATTGAAGTGCCTTGGTTTAATACCAAAACGCAACGGCGTTCAATCGCCTCGACCAATGACCTCAGCTTCACAGTCACCGGCGCCCCGATCACTCAAACACCTGACATGCCGTCAGCCCAACAACCCGAGAAGACAGTTGCTCCTGATGAAGTCATCGCAAGCGACACTGCGGCGGCACAACAGCAAGATGATTCAACCCATTACTGGGTTTGGTTAGTTATTGCGTTGATCATTGCCTTATTGACCAGTTTAGCCGTTAATGTCTGGCTATTTAAAAAACGTGAAAAACATGCTCACACGGGTTCACACGAATCAACTCAGTCGCAACCAGTCACTCAGAGTGAAGCTTGGCGTCAATTCCAACAAGCGTGTGCAAGTAATCAACCTAAACTTGCCGAACAGTCGTTGAAGCGATGGGCAAGACAAAACTTTGCGCAACGCATAACAACCCTTCAAGAGGTTGAACAGCTGCTAGCGCAACCCGCAAATACCCAGCTATCGGATGAACTCAACTCGCTTCAAGCCGCTTTGTATTCGGCTCAAAAGGTAGATAGTTGGCAACGAGGAAAACAGCTTTATCAAGCTGTCAGAACAGCCCAACAGCGTAGCGATACAGTATCCAAAGCCTCCTCACCATTGCCTCCATTATACCCCATTAAGTAAACCAGCACCGTTGCTGAGGGTAAAAAAAAACCTGGCATTTACAATGCCAGGTTTTTTTATTGCGCTCTTATTTAGGATTTAGGCTATTAGTCATCTGACTGTGAGCGTGAAATAGAGGCTTGCTCAACTAACGTCTCAATAAATGCTTGAAGCATTAATTGCGATTGACGGTTTTGAAGCTGCTGAACCACTTGCTGATTCGCTTCTTCACCCTCGATATCTGCTTCGTTCACTTTTGTTAACGCAACAACCGCAGCATCGCCGTTCGGCATTTCAATCGTCGTCAATGCGGGCGCATCTCCTACACTCGGTGCCTCAGAGAACAAGGCGCGTAACACTGCACGTGGATGGTTTTGATTATCCATGCCAATTGCATCTAATGTCATATAGTCAGCGTCTGGCTCACCTTGCTCACGCCACTGCTTCTTCCAGGCTTCAGCTTGCTCCAAGGCAAGCGCTTGTGCCTTTTGCACACGTAGCTGGCTAACAATTTGTTCGCGAACATCGTCCAACGGCTTAACCGCCTGAGGTTCGTGCTCTAAAACCCTGACAACTAACGAGCGATCATCTGCTGTTTCAATGACATCACTGTTTAATTTCTCATCAATCAGTTGAGGATCGAAAATACGATTAAGTGTCGCTTCGTCACTGAGCGCAGTAGGCGCGTTCTGTCGGGTAAACAAATCAGAAGTACGCACCGTCGAGTTAATGGCATCGGCCGCTGGCTCTAACGTATCAGGTTGCTCAAAGCTTACTTCCGCCAATTTTTGTTGTAACTCAAAGTATTTATCATCAACCTGTTGTGCTTTTAGCTTTTGACGAATTTCACCGGCAACGTCCTCAAGTGGTGTGACTTCGCCTGGACGAACATCAAGTAGCTTAATGATATGGTACCCGAATGAGGTTTCGACGATATCTGAAACATCTCCGACGTTTTCGAGCGCGAATGCGGCATTATCGAAATCCTCATCCATAGACCCTTTCGTAATCCAGTCTAGGTCACCGCCCTGCTCGGCGGAAAATGTATCGTCAGAATACTCTTTTGCGACAGCGGCAAAGTCAGCACCGTCATTGAGCTGAGCCAACGCTTCTTGCGCTTTTTCCTGAGCATTGTCGCTATCGCTTTCAATCAGAATATGAGCCACTCGACGTTCTTCGTCAGTGCGATACTGGTCAATCGAACCCTGATAATAGGCTTTGACTTCGTCATCGCTCACTTTAACATCATTGTAAAGTTCAGCTTTAGATAACTGGACAAATGCGACTTTGAGTTGCTCAGGCGTTTGAAACTGTTGTTGGTTTTCGTTGTAGTAATTTTCGATATCGCTATCACTCAACTCAACCTGGTCAACGAAATTGGCGTTTTCAGCAATAATGTAAGCGCCGCTGCGAGTCTGCTTTTGCAAGCGCTGCAATGCAAGTGCCTCTGCTGGTAGCGCAAATTCGGTCGCACCAATGGCTTGAGCGATCTGACTTCTGATCAAGTCATCACGTAATACCGTCGCAAATTGCTCTGGGGTATATCCCGCGTTACGCAGAGCCATCAAATAAATATCGTTATCAAATTGACCCGCAGAACGGAACGCTGGAATATCACGAATTTCTTGTTTCACACGTGCAGCAGAAACACGCATGCCGTGATCACGCGCGTACTGAACCAACAACTCTTGTTGAATGAGTTGTTCCAGCACATTAGCGCGTACCGATTGCATGTAACCCGGCTGCGAGCTAACCGCTTCAAACATGTCGCCAAACTGTTCTTGCAAACGATTACGTTCGTTCTCGTATGCGCGTTCCAACGCTTGCTGACTAATCTCAGCATCGTTGACCTCAGCCACCGTGGTTGTGGCGCCACCAGTCACATAGCTACCTACGCCCGCCAAGGCAAAGGTCAAAATAATCAGGACCAGAACGGCTTTCGCAGTAAAGCTCTGCGACCCTTCTCTTATCCGCTCTAACATAATCAGGACTTCCTTCAATCGCTCATTTTAACGGTGCAGTATTATATCTAAACCGCTATAAATCGCATCCTTTAAAGCAAAAAATAACCCGAAGCATCGGCTTCGGGTTACTCGTATCAGCAAATAAAAAGCGCTTAAAAGCGCCTTAAATTAGTTTACTGCGTCTTTCAGAGCTTTACCGGCTTTGAAAGAAGGTACTTTAGCCGCAGCGATCTGAATAGTCTCGCCCGTTTGCGGGTTACGACCTGTGCGCGCAGAACGCTCACGAACACTAAACGTACCAAAGCCAACCAATGCGACTTGATCGTCTTTTTTCAATGCATCAGTTACCGCATCGATCATTGAATCTAATGCGCGACCCGCAGCAGCTTTAGAGATATCTGCACCTGCAGCGATTTTATCAATTAACTGAGACTTGTTCACAGTATCATCCCCTTCGATTGTTATTATCAAGATTCCGTGGTTCCATTCGGATTATTAAGATGGTCCGAAATTGTTATATCAAGCTTATTCAATATCTTCAACACCCTTTTCAGTACGATGCGATGATAGAAGCTACTCGGAAATTGGTTACAACACCCGTATAAGCTTTAATCCTTAGGCTACCACAGTCGTAACAATTGAAAACCCTTTTTTAGTAAAATTTTAACGAAAAAATGCGGTCTGTAGAGCATTTCTAGCGCTCGAGACCGCATTTTGTCGTTGCTATATCAAAAAACTGAATAAAAAATTAAGTCTTTGTTGGATTTCGCTCTAAAGCGACCTCAAGTACCTCATCAATCCATTTTACAGGCTGAATCGTCAAGTCTTGCTTCACGTTATCAGCGATTTCCTTCAAGTCACGCTCGTTATCTTTTGGAATTAACACATGCTTGATGCCACCGCGATGTGCAGCTAGCAGCTTCTCTTTCAAACCGCCAATCGCCAACACCTCGCCTCGCAGTGTAATCTCACCCGTCATAGCCACTTCTGAGCGCACGGGTATCTTAGTTAACGATGACACTAAGGCGGTCACCATAGCAATACCGGCACTTGGACCGTCTTTAGGCGTCGCCCCTTCAGGCACGTGAACATGGATGTCGCGCTTCTCATGAAAGTCTTCTGCAATGCCTAGCTTATCGGCACGGCTTCTAACCACCGTAAGTGCGGTTTGAATCGACTCTTGCATGACATCGCCAAGCGAACCTGTTGAAGTAATCTTGCCCTTACCGGCAACATTTGTTGCCTCGATAGTCAGCAAGTCACCACCCACTTCTGTCCATGCTAAGCCTGTTACTTGACCAATTTGGTTAGCTTCTTCAGCCTTACCATAGTCAAAGCGCTGCACACCCAAGAAGTCACTTAAGTTATCCTGGTTGATAGTGACTTGTGTAATGGACTTATCCAACAAGATCGTTTTAACCGCTTTACGGCATAACCGCGAAAGTTCACGCTCTAAGTTACGCACACCGGCTTCACGCGTGTAATACCGGATAATGCCTAGAATCGCGCTATCTTCAACGTCAATTTCTTTCTTCTTCAAGCCGTTGCGATCAATTTGCTTAGGCAATAAATGTCGCTTAGCAATATTCAACTTCTCATCTTCGGTGTAACCCGACAGTCGAATCACTTCCATACGGTCCAACAACGGCGCTGGAATATTCATACTGTTAGAAGTGGCCACGAACATAACATCAGATAAGTCGTAATCGACTTCCATGTAGTGGTCGTTGAAATTAACGTTTTGCTCAGGATCAAGCACCTCAAGCAATGCCGACGCCGGGTCGCCGCGCATATCAGACGACATTTTGTCGATTTCATCAAGCAAGAATAGCGGGTTACGTACACCCACTTTTGACATCTTTTGAATCAACTTGCCTGGCATGGAACCGATATACGTTCGACGGTGACCACGTATCTCAGCCTCATCGCGCACACCGCCTAGCGCCATACGTACGTACTTACGTCCCGTCGCTTTGGCAATCGATTGACCTAATGATGTTTTACCAACACCCGGTGGACCCACCAAACAAAGAATGGCACCTTTCACTTTGGATGTGCGTTGTTGAACAGCAAGATACTCGATAATACGTTCTTTGACTTTCTCAAGGCCGTAATGGTCTTCATCCAGAATACGTTCAGCATTACCCAAGTCTTTCTTAATGCGTGACTTCTTCTTCCACGGTATGGATACCATCCAGTCGATGTAGCCACGGACAACGGTCGCTTCTGCCGACATCGGTGACATCATTTTCAGCTTGGAAAGCTCTGCCTCGACTTTTTCACGAGCCTCTGCAGGCATCTGCGCATCGTCGATTTTTTGCTGTAATTGCTCAAACTCGTCAACGCCACCTTCGCTCTCGCCGAGCTCCTTCTGAATGGCTTTCATTTGCTCATTCAGATAGTACTCGCGCTGGCTTTTTTCCATCTGCTTTTTAACACGGCTACGGATGCGCTTTTCAACTTGCAGAATGTCGATCTCGCTTTCCATCAGCGCCATCAGATACTCCAAGCGCTCACGGACATCGGTAATTTCTAAGATATGTTGTTTCTCGGCTAACTTGAGCGGCATATGTGCAGCCATGGTGTCAGCCAAACGATCACATTCATCAATTCCAGACAAGGAGGTCAGTACCTCCGGCGGAATTTTTTTATTCAGCTTCACATAGCCTTCAAACTGGTTCATTGCCGAGCGGACCAGTACCTCTTCCTCTTTTTCAGGCAATGACTCAGATGCTAAGTAATGAATACTCGCCTGAAAATAGTCGTCACTGTCTTTGAGTTGATCAAGTTCAGCGCGTTGCTGACCTTCAACTAATACTTTGACGGTGCCGTCAGGTAGTTTCAGCAATTGTAAAATACTCGCTACCGTGCCGACACGATAAATGTCCTCTTCCGTAGGCTCATCAACCGATGCATCTTTCTGGGCTGCTAAAAAGACACGTTTATCGCCATCCATTGCAGCCTCTAAACAACGGATAGATTTTTCGCGACCCACGAACAGTGGAATCACCATATGGGGGTAAACCACTACATCACGTAATGGGAGAACAGGCATATCTAGTTGCTCTGTACGTTCTTCGCTCATCAAATTCTCCTGACCTTAGTTCTTTCTTTAATATGTGGTCTATATGGCAAAGTTCAACGGTTTGCATAAAAAAAGGGCCGAAATGGCCCTTTTTGTCAACTTTGGGCAATACACACCCGCTTATTCGCCTGATGCGTGTTTTTCATCCGACTGATTTGAGTAGATTAAAATAGGGTCTGATTCGCCAGCTACCACTGATTCATCCACCACCACTTTAGATACGCCGTCAATCGAAGGAAGATCATACATAGTACTCAATAATACACCCTCGACAATAGAGCGTAAGCCGCGTGCACCGGTCTTACGGTTCATTGCTTTCTTAGCAATCGCTCGCAAGGCGTCTTCACGAAACTCGAGCTCTACATCTTCCATTTCGAACAATGCGGAGTATTGTTTCGTAAGCGCATTTTTCGGCTCACGCAAAATTTCAACGAGTGCATCTTCATTGAGTTCATCGAGCGTTGCCACGACAGGTAAGCGACCAATAAACTCAGGGATCAAGCCGTAGCGAACTAGATCTTCTGGTTCAACCTGACTGATGATTTCACTTTGCGCCGCACTGTTGGGGCTTTTTACTTGAGCGCCAAAGCCAATGCCTGTTCCAGTCGCTAAACGTTGTTCGATCACGCGCTCAAGCCCAGCAAACGCACCACCGCAAACGAACAAGATTTTCGATGTATCAACTTGCAAAAATTCTTGTTGTGGATGCTTACGCCCGCCTTGTGGAGGTACAGAAGCGACCGTGCCTTCAATTAATTTCAATAACGCTTGCTGCACCCCTTCACCACTCACATCACGTGTAATGGATGGATTTTCAGACTTACGCGAAATTTTATCAATTTCATCAATGTAGACAATACCACGCTCTGCTTTCTCAACGTCATAGTCGCATTTCTGCAGAAGTTTTTGGATAATGTTCTCTACATCTTCGCCCACATAACCTGCTTCCGTTAGCGTGGTCGCGTCCGCCATGGTGAAAGGAACATCCAAGAATCGCGCCATTGTCTCAGCAAGGAACGTTTTACCTGAGCCAGTCGGACCAATCAGCAAAATATTACTTTTACCCAGCTCAACGTCATCTTTGCCTTTACCTGCGTTACGCAACCGTTTGTAGTGGTTATAAACCGCCACTGACAATACTTTCTTGGCACGCTCTTGACCGATGACATAATCGTCCAAGTGCTTACGGATTTCTTTGGGCACAGGAAGCTTATCGTGTTCAGGTGCCGCAGCAATATTTTGAATTTCCTCCTTCAAAATATCGTTACATAAATCGACACACTCATCACAAATAAACACTGAAGGCCCAGCGATAAGCTTTTTCACCTCATGCTGACTTTTACCGCAGAATGTACAGTAGAGCGGCTTTTCACCGTCGCCTTGCGTTTTATCGGTCATTCGACTCTCCTACTACTCTTCGCCGCGCTTATTCAATATGCCGTCGACTAAGCCATAATCGACTGCTTCAGGCGCAGTCAAGAAATGGTCGCGATCCGTATCACGCGCCACTTTTTCGTAATCTTGCCCAGTATTCTCAGCTAACATACGGTTTAGGCGCTCTTTCAGATCCAATATTTGCTTCGCATGGATCTCGAAATCTGAAGCTTGTCCTTGGAATCCACCAAGCGGTTGATGAATCATCACGCGTGAATTAGGCAAGCAATAGCGTTTACCCTGTGCGCCGCCTGCAAGCAAGAATGCGCCCATGCTGGCTGCTTGACCCATACATACAGTACTCACATCCGGCTTGATAAACCGCATGGTGTCATAAATCGCCATACCCGCAGTAACAACGCCGCCGGGAGAGTTAATATAAAGATAAATGTCTTTATCAGGATTGTCTGATTCCAAAAACAATAATTGGGCAACAATCAAATTAGCCATGTGGTCTTCGACCTGTCCACAGCAAAAAATGACACGCTCTTTCAACAGTCGCGAATAAATATCGTAGGAGCGCTCACCTTTAGAGGTTTGCTCTACAACCATCGGAACGAGCTGTGCCATGGGATCCTGAATATCGTTAGACATGAATGATAAAGCTCCTAATAAGAAAAAGGCTCGTATGAGTTACATACGAGCCATTAAACCAAGCAGTGACGGAGCTCGTCAAGGACTCCGTCGATTTATCCTCGCGGATAGATTATTGCTTAGGGTTCATGATGTCATCGAAGCTCGCTTCTTTCTCTGTCACTTTAGCTTTATCAAGTACAAACTCAACCGCTTGCTCTTCAAGCGCAACATTACGAATCTGTTGCATCATGTCGTTGTTAGACTTGTAATACTCAATGACTTCTTGCGGATCTTCGTAAGCTGAAGCAGCGTTTGCGATAATCGTATCAACACGCTCGTCTTCTGCTTTCATCTCGTTAGTACGAATGACTTCGCCTAACAATAGACCCACTTTCACGCGCTCTTTTGCTTGTTCTTCAAACAATTCAGCAGGTAAATTAGGCATTTGCTCGGCGTTACCACCAAAGCGTTCTGCTGCTTGTTTACGCAATGCATCGATCTCTTGATCGATCATCGCTTTTGGCAATTCGACTTCGTTGTGCTCAACGATGCCTTTCAATACTTGCTCTTTAACTTTGCTCTTAACCGTGTTGCTCAGCTCGCGTTCCATATTTTTGCGAACTTCCGCTTTTAATGCATCAACACCGCCTTCTTTCACGCCAAACAAAGCAACAAACTCATCGTTAAGCTCTGGCAGTTCGCGTTCTTCGACTTTCTTAGCCGTAACCGCAAACTGTGCATCTTTACCTTTAAGGTTTTCAGCGTGATAGTCTTCTGGGAAGGTCACCTCGATGGTTTTCTCTTCACCTGCTTTAATGCCTTTGATCTGATCTTCAAAACCAGGAATCATGCGGCCTTCACCCAGTTCAAGTGCAAAGTCAGACGCCTTACCGCCTTCAAACTCTTCACCATCAATTGAACCCACGAAATCCATGGTTACGCGATCGCCGTCTTTAGACTTACGCTTAACTTCTTTCCAACCCGCGTGTTGCTTGCGCAACGTCTCTAACATGCTATCGACATCAGCATCAGTGACTTCAACAGTGGGTTTTTCAATTTCGATCTTGTCGAGGTTTTTAACCTCAACTTCTGGGTATACTTCAAAAGTTGCAGTGAACTCTAGGTCTTTACCTGGTTCGTTAACTTTAGGCTCGATCGCCGGCGCACCTGCAGGGTTAATTTTTTCCTGCATGATCGCTTCATAGTATTTGCTCTGCATTACGCCAGATGCGGCACGAGAGCGTGCTTCGCGACCAAATAGCTTCTGCAATACGTGTGGAGGAATCTTTCCCTTACGGAAACCATTCACACGGCGGTGACGGTATTCTTCTTTTAATAAACGTTTTACTTCGTTATCAATAACGTCCGCCGGTACCGTAATCGTCACACGACGTTCTAAACCTTGTGTTGTCTCTACAGAAACCTGCATTGCCTTTTTACCTCGGTTTCAATCAGTGAAGTGTTGCTTGCCCTTAAAAGCTTACTCAGTTCACACCAACCAGCTCACACCAGTCGAGTGTAACCCAAGGGACTTTAACGCAAACAACGGCGTTATCCTTTAAAAATGACGCAACATTATAGCGGGTCAGAGGCGAATAGTCGAGAGTGAATTCTGTACTGAACAGCACGAGCTGTAAAACGGAAGTGGTATTCAGGGACGCGATTTTTATCGCAATGCACTAACGATGAAATTACGAATGGTCGGCGAGACTGGATTCGAACCAGCGACCCCTTGGACCCAAACCAAGTGCGCTACCAAACTGCGCTACTCGCCGATTATAATAAGGATTTTGAAGAGAAGAAGTGGGGTGGATGATGGGACTTGAACCCACGACAACCGGAATCACAATCCGGGGCTCTACCAACTGAGCTACACCCACCACTGTATTGAATCTTCATGGCGCGTTCTGGCGCACCCGGCAGGATTCGAACCTGCGACCGACGGCTTAGAAGGCCGTTGCTCTATCCAGCTGAGCTACGGGCGCAATCGAACATTCCTGCTACCCTAATGTCAAAATGGTCGGCGAGACTGGATTCGAACCAGCGACCCCTTGGACCCAAACCAAGTGCGCTACCAAACTGCGCTACTCGCCGTTTTTGACATCTGGTGGTGACAAGCAATGCTGCCTGACAACGGGGGCGAATATTACCCATAAGTTTCCCGTCCGTCAAACTTTTTTTGGCAAACGGCGGTTGTTTGGCTACTTTTGCGCCAAGCTGACCATTATTCCGACAATCAGTGACAATGAACCTAAAATAGCGGTAAACTATGCAGCCATTCAAAGCTTTTTCAATTCCAATTTCATTGACAAGCAAGGGTCCCTATATGCCTGCACAGCTAATTGATGGTAAAGCAATCGCTGCAAACATCAGAGCATCGGTAAAAACACAAATTGACGAACGACTGAGCGCGGGCAAGCGTGCGCCCGGTTTAGCTGTCGTTTTAGTCGGACAAGACCCCGCATCAGAAGTTTATGTGGGTAATAAAAGACGCGCCTGTGAACAAGTCGGTATTCGTTCGTTTGATTATGACATGCCCAGTGATACATCACAGACTGCACTCGAGCAACTAATTGATGAACTCAATGACAACCCCGATGTCGACGGTATTTTGTTACAACTACCCTTGCCTGCTGGCCTTGACGCAACGCCGATTCTCGAACGCATTCACCCGCACAAAGATGTGGATGGCTTTCATCCATACAATGTCGGTCGATTAGCACAACGAATACCCGCTTTGCGTCCGTGTACTCCAAAAGGCATCATCTCTTTGCTAGACAGTACACAAATTGATTTACACGGACTCAATGCAGTGGTTGTCGGCGCATCCAATATCGTTGGTCGACCGATGAGCCTTGAACTTTTGTTAGCAGGCGCAACAACCACCGTATGTCATCGCTTCACCAATGACCTAGAAAAACATGTAAGACGTGCCGACATTGTTGTCGTCGCCGTGGGTAAGCCCGAATTTATTCCAGGTGAATGGATCAAAGAAGGCGCAATCGTTATTGATGTAGGCATGAACCGACTGAATGATGGTCGCTTAACAGGTGATGTCGAGTTTGACACGGCTGTACAAAGAGCCGGTTGGATCACACCAGTACCGGGTGGGGTTGGTCCTATGACCGTCGCTTCACTGATTGAAAATACCTTGCAAGCGTGCGTTGAATACCACGACCACACTGAGGCCTAATTAGACGAATTAACGATAACCGCTGAGCATCCGATGCTCGGCGGTTGCTGTTAACGGCCAAAACGGACTTCCTGTGATTTGTTGTGCTAGCTGACATCGTGAAACCTTTGGAGCCAACGCGGCTAAAACTTTGTCGGCGATCGGTATCTTCAATTCAATGCACCAAGTGACCTCAATTTTCAATGTCGTTGCACTAACGTACGCTTCTTCGTTCTCGGCCGACTGTCTTCTCGCCCAGTAGTGATCAACAGGAATTTCCTCGATCCAGTTCTGCGATTCATTATTATAGCGGCGCTCTTTAAATTGATTAACCATCGCCTCTGTGGGTTGGACGATGTCGATCTCTGAAAACTGCAAACCGTGTAATTGCTGCGCAGCAACTGCCTTCAATATATTTTGCCAACTTTCTATGTCTTTATCTTTAGGCGTCAAACTCGCCATGGTGGCCGCCAAGGTCACGCGCATCGGCCGCTTTTTGCCATGGTTGATAGCCCCGACCCGCGCAGCATACTGGCTTGCAACAAACAGTGTTTGCTGTGCCCACCAAAGATAAAGTACTTGCGCCAGCAGTAGCGCAAACAGCAGCATGATTGGCAACACCACAACCGCCTCGACAAGGCTCTGCCCGCGCTGATAACACAGCTTATTAGCGTGTTCCGATAACACGGATAACGACCTCGTTACCTTGCTGCTCAAATGGCAAGGAATGACCCAGTAAGAGTGATGGGTCAACGTTCTTTAATTGTGTTCGCATGAGTAATTGTTCGCTGTAAAAGGCATCTGGTAGGAATCGCCATTCAGTAGAAAACGGCCAAGCAGGCACCACGTAACGTCCCTGTCGGGCTAATTGCGCCTCGGTAAGTGCAAAAACACCATAACGTTGGTAGTGGTCACGTTGCGCTTGGATCAGCATGACCAATTGCTGTTGCCACTGCAGGCGCTTCTGCGCCGTGTCTTGCCAGCGCCAGCCGACTAACGATACTTGCCAAAAACTAGCAAGTATCGCCGTCGCCAGTACGACCTCCCAAAGGCTAAACCCTCGTTGATTCATTAGCCTTGGAAAGTCACGGTAAGGGTGCCTGTTGAAAAGCTACTCGAGAAAGCTTGATCCTGATAATCACGCGCGAGTCTATTCCCCTCCTCCTCCGAGGAGATTCCATCAAGGTTTATCGAGTATCGATTTAGATCTCCGACATCTACAGCAATTGTAATATCACCACCCCATGGGTTTTTACCGATACCATCCGCCCAATCGGCAGGAACCGCACCAATGCTGCTCAACTCGGTCATGCTGATACCGGTAAATTCGCCACTGGCCGGTTTCCACATTTGTGCCCCCGCTTGAAGTGTCGTTATCAGATTCTTCGCTTCCGATACGCGCGCATTTCCAACCGCCCAATCACGCAATACCAAAGTCCCCAATGAGGCTATGGCAATAATGCTCAGCACCGCCAAAACTTCGATAAACGTAAATCCTTGTTCCTTTGAACGCATCCTAATCACTCCTTGAAAAACACTAAATCGATGTCATCACCGCCATCATGGTGCTACCTACAGCACTTAAAAGCATCAGTATCAATGCCGTGATGAGCAAATAGCACAACACAATCCATACCCGTTGCTGATACGCAATACTGCGTTGTATATCAACATAGCTTCGCTGAGCGACACTAACGAGCGCCTCACGTTGCCCATTAAATTGCTGCCGATGGCTAATCCGGAACAGCTGTCTCGGTAACAGTAATCCCGTATCAAGCACAGTAGCTAGGCTCACACGACCTTGTGCTAACCGTTGTTGCATTCGCTCTAAGTGCCAACCTGCGTAAGGCGATGCAACGCGAATTAACACAGCAAAAATAGTATCGAGTGCAACGTGATGATGCATGAGAACAGCGACTAGTCGTGTCAGCCATAACGCATTGATGGCTCGGAATTGAGCAAATAGACCATAGCGTTCAGCCTGCAGACGCTGACGCCCTACCCAGTTGTGTGCCAACCAGCGCCATGCCATGACTAAGCATGTCAATAAGCCAAGTAGCCACCACCAACCGCTGGCAATGATGTTGCCAATATTGATGACCCATTCCACGACGGCTTCTGAAGAGCCCGATTGACTATAACTGAGCAATCGCGGTAAATAATGTGTTGCGGCATAGGCATAAGCCAAAAGAACAGTAAATAAGACCGAAATAGGATAGGCTAATTGTCGATAAAACGCCCAACGTAACCGCTGTAGTTCGACGACAATGTCACGATAGTCATTCAATAGTGGTGTCAAACAGTTGTATTGCTGGCCGATAATAAAGAGCTCTAATAAATCTGGCTTGAGCTCCCCCTTTAACGCGTGCCCAATGGTTTGACCCCGCCGTAAGCCCGCCTGCAATCGTTCCGCTAATTTCTGCTCCGCACGTAGTTTAAAGTAGGCCGCTTGTGTGCGCATCGCCTCAGCCGCTTCTTGCGGTCCACTGCCATCCTCTAACCAGATGCAGTAGTCCTCAACCCACTGCCACTGCCGCTGTCGTCCAATTTTATTCATTTCGCGAGCGGCCCTTCTACCGAGTAATGGTATTCGCGAGGCGTCTCACCCAGTATCTGAGCTGCGCCTCGTTCGGCTAAGCCGCGCCAGCCGCAACGCGTAAGGTGCTCTCGCCAGCCCGCATAATCGTGACTGAGAGCAAATTGACGCGCGACTTGATCAAGCACTAAATATTCAGCGACGAGTGTTGCGGTGCCATCGCGATACAGTAGACGCTGTGCGATGAGCCCTCGCAACACGCCCGGCGTTAACAATTGCTCCATTGCTACCCCCAAATCGCGCAGACGTTCCAACGCAGCCAAAGTGTCAGTTGCGTGCAATGTCGCGGTCACCAAGTGACCCGTTAACGCAGCCGTTATAGCCGCAGCGGCTGTTGACCCATCGCGAATTTCACTCACAGAAATCACGTCTGGATCCTCTCGTAATGCCGTCTTGATGGCTGTCGCAAAACCTTCCTGATGGCGCGTTGAGTCGATCCAGCGTTGCTCAACATGAGGTTGTTTCAGTTCAACCGGATCTTCAAACGAAATTATTTTCGCCGACTCACTAAAGCGTTGATGAATAGCCGCCAAGGTCGTCGTTTTACCATGCCCCGTTGGACCGACGACGAGTAGCAGGCCACTGCGTTGTGCCAACATACAGTCGACACCTTTGATGATATCAGGCTCAAACCCGAGAGACTCAAGCGTGAGACTGGGCGCCATTGTAGTTGCCAGTAATCGTAAGGTGACCGCAAAGCCGTCGCTTAAAGGCGACTTTTGCAAACGTACTTTTATCTCAGATAGATGGTTGCCGTCTTGTCTGAGCGGCACTAACAGGCTCGCACTATCAGTGCTTTGTTCATTGAACACTTGATTGTAGTCATCACTGCGCGTATTCAACGCCGCGGCAATGGCCTCGGTCATTGCCTCACGATTACGCTGATGATGGTCCACTAAAACTCCTTTGACTCGATAACAGGTTCGACAGAAGTGTTTACTGAATCGCAAGTGGATATCTGAAGCTCCTTTTGCCAACCCCTCGGCGACGAGGTCGGACAGCAGTTGCTGGGCATGTGTTTGGTCCGTTGTCTCTGTTGGCTGTTCTTGCGGCGGCCGCCCCGTGCGATAAGTCAGTAACGCTGCTCGTATCACGCGAGCATCGGCAAGGGCTAATTGCACCGGTTGCTGCGTGTAATCCCGTAATAGCTTTTCCAGATTCTCTCGTTCCAATCTTGCTTCCTCAAACACTCGTGCCGAGCAGACTAACAACCCCGACTCTGTTGCTAGCATGGCTTTATCGTCGCAGCCCTCGTCGTGCCACTGGTTTAAAAGCATTTCACAGTATTGAAAGATAACAGGATGAATCGTACAGCCGTAAAGTGCCTTTGCATCTAAGTGCGGCATCGCATCTAACATTAAAAGCAACTCCCTTGTTTTGCCCAGAACCACTCACCATCGGCATCGCGCAAGCGCCACTCAGACTGAGCAATACGAATACAGTTTTTAGGCGGACGAGGCGCTGCAACGGAGGTCGGTCGTAGCAGTTTTTGCTGCTGCGCAATCTCGACTTGCTTCTTCAACCAGTTCAGTTGTAATTCAGCAAAGGCTAAGTCTCGCTTCTTCTGTTCCATCGCCACTTGCCATGCCTGGTAGGCTTTTAATTCGGTTTTTAATTGTTCGCTCAATGCCAAGGGATCGGTCGTTTTACTCACGACTTGCTGAGCAGTCAGCGGCATTGATAACGGTAGGCAAAAACTAAATAAGCTCAGCCATTTGGGAGTCCAGCGTCCATTGCACAGACCAATAGCCATGTTGGTACCTCATTGATAATGAAGAAAGAACGAATTGCGGATGGCTGACAAGCCAATCGGCTAATCGTTGCAAGTGTCGATACGACATCATGGAATAGGCTAGGCGCCATTGTGTCGCACTCAACTGAGTCACTTGCGCATCATAAAAAGTAGTTTGATATGCCGCCCACAGTGCGTCAGCGGCGCCTCCAGTGGGAGCAGTTCCTTCACGCTTCTTGCTAGGGAGTATACGCGTTTCAACCTGTGTTTTACTTTGCTGAGAGCCGGTTAATTGGTCGGGTAATTGCCACGATAAACGCAGTGTAGTGCCACTCAAATCAATCTGAACCAACTGCTGCTTTGCAGCAAAAGGATGACTCATGAGGGACGCTATTTCTGCGATCGCACTGACACTATCTAACTGAAAAGATGCCCTTTCTTCCGTCTCGATTGCCTCAGTGGTGGGGTGATTCAGCACGTAGTACATGCCACCAAGCAGGATGAGCAATAAGCCCAGACTTCCAACCCCTATCTTGATCGCAGTTTCTGAACGTCGTGTCAGTTGCTCGCCGGGGAGCAATTGTAAAAACGTATCCGACCGATACATATCGCTACGCTTATCGCCGATCCAAGCCTCGGGCGCAGGCTGTTGAGAGTACCAGCACCAAACCGAGGGGGACGTTAAATCCTTGTGCTGTTCTCTCCATTCAACGACACGTCTCATCAAACCAGCGACGTCTCCTTGTTCAATCGCAACCAAGCGACCGCTTTGCCAAACAACCAGACGAGCAGGCTGAGTATCGGCAATAATCCATCCACAGGATGCGGTGTGTTGCCAGTCAGCACGAAGGCAGAATAAGGGATCGGCGCCCGGTTGTTGACTCATACTTAACCACCACTGCTGCATGAAAAATGCTATCCCGCAAAAAGGATAATTCCATTGCGCAATGATGCCGAGAAGCTGCTTCCTTGATGGCTTCTTGACACCCAGTCTTAATCGAAAGCTATGAGTAACCCACTCACTCATTGTTCACCCCGACAATTCGCGGCGTGATGAGTAAAAGCGTCTCGCTGTTTTCCCGCGATTTTTGCTGTCCGCCCCCCAGTAACCAGCTCACCCCTGAACGCGTCCGTCCCGCTTGGACAGTTTGATTACGAAACCCAGTCAAAAGAAGTGTTTCTTCGTGACCCACAAGCGCCTTTAGAAAAAAGTGTTTGCGAGATGTGTGCGGTGTTTGAATCATATTATCGCCTGACTGAACGACGTTCATCCCCTGCAACGCGCTCATTTGCGAAGATAGATGCAAAAGTACATCGCGTTTTAAAATGTTGGGTAATACAAACATTCTAAAACCTGTTGTCAATTTGCCGGGCTTGAGGCGTTGTTGCTGTCCCACATAAGGTGTCGTGCTGACTTCTGATTCAGCCAAGTAAGCTTGCTCTTCCTCGACCAATAACTGCGCCACTTGATGATTTAATGTCAAAATACGCGGATGATGACTGACTTTGACCTGTCCTTGCTCTTGTAACGCTTGCACTAAAATGTCGATGGAATTTCGCGGTCCACTCAACGGGCTTAGAATAAAACGTCCTGCGGCTTGCTGTAACCAATTATCAGAACCACTTTGCGACGTTAACCAAGGCGTGCCTTGACTTGTACGTCGTACACTCGACCAATCCACGGTAAACTGCTCCGAGTCATCAAATCGAACCTCGATCACTTGTACATCGAGTGCTACCTGACGAGTCAGACTCTTGTTCAACTGGTTAATATAGCGATCGACCTGCTTAATCACGCTGGGCGTATCTTTCACAAGTAACGCGCTCGCATTGGCGTTAAGCGCCACATGCCCCTGATCCGACAGCATGAGTGTTATCGCTTGCTCTAATTCCTTCCACGCCAATGACTGACTTGAGCTGAACCCCAATTGTCCAGCCTGATCGCCCTGTGCTTGTTGGGCGGCCTGTTCATTCAAGGAAAACTGGGTCGTGCCAGCAAGAAAAGCTAAGTCATAACGCTTCACTTGGTAACGTTTCAAATGAACCGCATAGGGCTCGTATTCAACAAATAATTGCTGCCCATTGCTAAGCCAAGCAAGCCACTCACCCACAGTGCCGGAAAATTCACTTGAAATAAGTCGTTGCGCATCGACTTCTGGGTCAACTAAAACAGTGACATTTAACGGCGTAAATACGGTCTGAAGCGCTTGCAGTAGCGGTACTTTTAATAGCTGTGTCTGCAAGGGTTGGCTATACCAAATAGGCTTATCAACCGTGCTTTTAGCAAGCTCTGGCACATAAAACTGCTCACTCTCGATCACCGTATGCGGAGTTTGAGGCGTGAGTTGGTAATCATATTGAGAGGCTAAGTGCTGATGCTGTTGCTCACTGAGTGCATCCGCCTTGGCGATAAGCGCAGCAGGGTCATAGCTACAGGCTACGCAGATCAAACAAACACCCCATGCCAATATCACTCGAGCACAAATCACAGTGGTGATTCCTGATAACGGACCACAGCGCCTTGATTAGCATACAAGACCAGTTGTAGACCAAAAGGCTTAAGTAAGCGGGTAAAAAAAGCCTGCCAAGAATCGGCTTCGAGCAAATAGTCTGTCGGCCATTGATGGTGATGGGACGCCTGCCAATCGACCACTTTAATCGCCAAGTGTTGTTTGAGTAAGCGAATGACTTGTGGTTCGAGTAATCCTGCGCGCACCATCGCTGAGACACCGCGGTTTTGCGATTGCCAATGTAAAGAGGGCTCTACTTGAGCCGGTCCTAGATCGAGTGATAAGCAATCTTGCGCCGAACTAAGGGGAATGATACCCACCGTTAACGTGACAACCAAGGCTTGATATAAACATAATTTTTGCAGGGTCATGACCTTTACTCAGCTAAGTTAAATCATTAACTCAAACTTTATAAAGCGCATAAAAAAGGGGCGATACACCATCGCCCCTTTATTGAGTAAGTCATGGATTATTTCTTATCAATAACCCATTTACCGCCCTTGTAATGAGCCTTCCAACCGGTCTGCTTTTTATTGACCTCGGTCACTACATATTGCTCTTTGTTTTTTCGCGAGAAGCGGACGATAGCCTCGTTACCCTCGTCATCTTCCTGTGGCGCTTCAGCAAGATACTTAAACTTGTCAGGCAAACGGTCTTTAAACCGCGCAAGCTCTTTTACCTTAACCGCTCGTGTCTCACGCGACTTAGGAAAGGTGTTCGCTGATAAGAAAATACCTGAAGCACCATCACGTAACACAAAGTACGCGTCCGAATCCTCACACGGAAGCTCCGGCAACGGTACAGGATCCTCTTTGGGTGGCGCGGGTTCTCCGTTGCGCAACAACTTACGCGTATTCTTGCACTCGTCATTTGTGCAATCAAAATACTTACCAAAACGCCCCGTCTTGAGCTGCATCTCCGAACCGCATTTATCACACTCAATGGTCGGTCCGTCATAACCTTTTATACGAAACTCACCCTTTTCAATGACATAACCGTCACAGGTCGGGTTATTACCGCACACATGGAGTTTACGCTTCTCATCAATGAGGTAGCTATCCATTGCGGTGCCGCATTTAGGACAACGTTTCTTAGCACGTAACGCCTCTGTCTCGCGTTCATCCTCATCGGTCACCTTAACCGCTTCTTCGCCTGGCGTTAAGTTAAGCGTTTGGGTACATCGCTCTTTAGGTGGCAAATTATAGCCTGAACAACCTAGGAATACGCCCGTTGATGCCGTACGAATACCCATCTCGCGTCCACACTTGGGACACTCAATGTCGGTCATAACCATTTGGTTGCCGCGCATTCCGCCTTCATTTGGGTCGCGCTCGGCTTGTTCTAGATTGGCTTTAAAGTCCTCGTAAAACTTATCGAGCGTTTCTTTCCAATTACGCTTGCCAGCGGCGATATCATCGAGCGCCTGCTCCATCTCCGCGGTAAAGTTATAATTCATTAACTCGGTAAAGTTCTCAATGAGTCGATCATTAACGATTTCACCCATTTTTTCGGCGAAAAAGCGGCGATTCTCCACTTTAACGTAGCCGCGGTCCTGAATCGTTGAGATGATCGACGCGTATGTCGAAGGACGGCCGATACCGCGCTTTTCTAATTCTTTGACCAAGGACGCCTCGCTATATCGCGCCGGCGGCTTGGTGAAATGCTGCTGCGGCTCCAACTGTTGCAACGCTAATATTTCGCCCTTGCCAATATCAGGCAGACTCATGTCACCGTCTTTCTTCGACGATGACGGTGGCAGTACTTTGGTCCAACCCGCGAAACGCATCACACGACCGCGCGCTTTGAGTTCGAAGTCGCCCGCCTGTGCAGTTAGCGTTGTGCTATCGTA
>NZ_CAXGLS010000016.1:0-47155 GCF_964010655.1 uncultured Idiomarina sp. | reverse complement strand
TAATACTGCGGTTGCTTAAAACAGGTTTTTTGGACAACTCGGTTGAAAAACACCGTCGGAGACATTCACGGCCACGCAGATAAGTTAGAAGAACTTCTTCTTGAGCTCGGTTACAAAGAAGACGATGGCGTTTACCAACACCCCGAGAGAACTTTAATTTCTGTTGGCGATCTCATTGATCGCGGCCCTTATCAAAAACGGTCGGTAGATATCATTAGAAAAATGTGCGAGCGCGGTCATGCAAAATGCATTATGGGAAATCATGAGTTTAATGCCGTCGCATGGGCTACGACGGATACTAACGGTCATTACCTTCGTGAGCACAGTGATAAAAATAGAAAGCAACACGGTGCATTTTTACTGGAAGCAGAACAAGATAAACAATGGTATAAGGAAACTATAGACTGGTTTAAAACACTGCCTATTTACCTTGAGCTGGATAACTTGAGAATTGTGCACGCATGTTGGCACACTCCGTCTCTCGATATATTGAGCAAATACGCTACTGAGGGTGTGTTACATAACGATGCGTGGATCTCGGCTACTACTGAAGGGCACGAACTGTTTGAAGCTATCCAAGTTCTATGCAAAGGCTGGGAAATAGCATTACCAGAAGGATTCGTCTTTCATGACAAGGATGATAACCCACGAACAAATATTCGTACAAAATGGTGGCAAGAAGACGATAAAAGTTACCAAGCTCTTGCGATTGGCGTGAAGGACAAAGAGAGCTTACCAAGCTCAGACATCCCTGGCTCGGCAATGCCAGGTTACGACAACCCAAAACCATTATTCATCGGACACTATTGGATGAAAGGAGAGCCTTGCCTACAATCCAGCCGTATCGCCTGCGTCGACTGGTCTGTAGCGGCTGGAGGTAAAATGGTCGCCTACCGGCTCAATTCGTCTTCGCTAAATAATGACGCCTTTGTTGCTGTTTGAGGGGCGGTGGTAGCTAAGTCGCGCCAAAGGCGCGACCTATTCGATGTTTTGGATCTGAATGGATGATGTGAATGTTATTCTGCTGTAAAACAAATGGTTGCTGGTTTTAAGGCTGACGTTTTTTGCGTTTAGGATCCATTTTTGGATCCAGTTGGAAAAGCTCAAGAGTCATATTGACGTGAAAGCCCAGTCAACATATTCAACCAATGTTGAAGAGTAGAAGCTCTTCGCCCAGCTGTATCTTGGCTTAAACCGCGTGCGCATTCCATTATAAAGTCAGTAGCTGTCTCGCTATCGAGTTCGTTTATAGAGCTAACACCAGACCATTGTATCCAAGCTAATCCTACTTCTGACGTCTCAAACTTATCAGCTATAAACCGTAATTGTTGTTCACGGTTTTGTAATTGTGCGAGAAACCTTCCACTTGAAGTTACGACTGCGTTACGTTTCATCAGGTCAAGAGTAAAAGCTGCGTCCGTATAATACTTAACTTGCCTGCTCGAGGAGAGATCTTCAATTTCATTATGGTCGAGCGACAGTCCCGCGACTTTTCTAACAACGATATCAATTACGCGATTGAGATTATTAGCCTGTGGTATTTTTATCGAATCTACAAAAGAACGAGTGTTCTCAGAGAGTAATTCTAAAAGTTGCTCTACTCGATCTGCTCGAATTTCTAATTCATCGTCCTCGATTAGACCAGGTCGTTTCGGGGTAAGCTTTATTATAGCTTTAGACTCGACAACAGTCTCGAGAAGCTCTTTAAGCCTGAAGGAATCCAGACGGTACTCTTCAAGCCTTGCAAGTAGCTCGTTCTCAGCATGAAAAATATTGGATAGCCTTGAAATTGCAGATTCCGTCGAATCCAAGTCTGACGTATCTAGTCTCACATTAAATGAACCATAATGCGCGTTTACTGGTGAAAATTTAATATTGCGTCTTGCCTCATCAGGAACAAGAGCATTCATCACATCCGAGACTAACTCAATCGCTTTCGTGACCAAATCAGCAGACGGATTGGACTGACGCTTCTTTATACCTATCTCGAATGCCCAGTTTGCTTCTGGGTGCACAGGCTCGATATCTTCAGGCTCAAAAATAAAGTTTTCAGGAGGAAAGTTAATGTTCACAAAATTATCTTCATAGAAGCTGGCATTCCTTCTGTGATCATGCACGATAACCTTTAGTTCCCTCTCGGGGTTACGGTAAACCTCGGGGACAGAGACACGAAGCTTTACTAAAGCGTCTAAACGCGATTTCGAAATTGGGGAAACAAGCCATTTTGTAATTTCTCCGTCAGCATAGTCGCCGCTCCAATACACCAAAAAGTACTCTCCCCAACGATTCACCGCAGAGAAAAATTTGGGCTCTAAGTACTCATCATAAATCTCGAATATTTCGAGACCGTCAAATTGTTTTAAGTTGAACACTTAGTTAACCTGTATGTTGATATGATGATGAGGATTAGTATTTTCAGCTCTCCAAAACGTTAAATGACCTTTCCGATTTGGCGATGGCTCAGTCACGCCTAATGAAGCATCTAGATGTCCTTTCACGATGTATACGGTCCCGAGCTGTTCCGGCTGAGAGTAGTTGTTCATCAATCTCCGAGCTCGACTCTCTTTAGTCCAGAATGAAACGCCATAAGGTTTTTCTTTCCCAACGTTCGACGGCGCTGGTTTTCCTGGATTATCTTGGAGCCAGCACAGAAAGTCGTTCGACGTAGGCGGGATATTCTTGACAATACGATATACTAAACCACCTGCTCTCACGGAGTCTTCTGGCGGTACTCCCTCAGGGAAGCAGTCCGGCCAAGTATATTCGTCGATTACCATAGTCTATCCTTTTCTTATTTTTATACTTCCTGTTAAAAATCGGTCAAATTATACGCAAAATTGGCTTTTCTACAACTATGTGCCTGTCTTTATCGGAAATGACACATGACAACACCTGACTTTTCAAAAACATCTTTAAACCTTTCCGGGCGATGTCCAAAGTAAAAAAACACTTGTCCACGGGTGTTGCCGGATACATGTTTTCCGTCATCATTCTCGAATGCTATTCGACGATCTGGCAAACAAAGTGCCGAGCAATGCTTTAGTAAAGCATGGAACCATTTTGTCTCGGTGGCGTTATTCACCAAAACAATCCCTTGAGTTATTGCTTCTCGCTCAAAGTTAGCAATAAACAAATCAACAGCTGCATCTATTAGCTTACGTGTGTATGGTGGGTTCATAAAAACCCGCCCTTGCTCTGAAAACCATTCAGACTTGAACGCATCAGTTTGTTTATCAAAAAATCGCTTAGCTTTAACTCGTTGATTTGCTGCAGCAGATGAAAATGGGTCCAAATCAATTTCACCCATAACTTGTCTAGCCATTTCAGTATAAATTGACGGAGTGAACCAAGAATCAGGATCCCGGACTTGCTCTGTTTTCTTTCCAGGGGCGGAGCCTATGTAGGCTAATTTAGCTGCGTCAACTTTCATTCTTCATCACCATTTTTTATGGTTGCTTTGTAAGTTTGTGGCTCTAAGACGCACACTGAGTCAAAGTCACCATGTATCTTGTAGAAATTTGCTTTCCGTGTGTCTAAATCCAATCCGTACACCCGATAAATCCAGTACGATGGCGACAGTTCAATTGATTGACTGACTTCGTTTCTTGAAACAAAGAATGGCGTATTTTGATCCAGAGTTGTCGATTTCACCTCGATGAAACGGACTGTTCCATCTTTATTGAATGACTTAATATCGTAGCCTAAGTGGTCACCTTCTACTCGCGCAGAATGGCATATCTCATTTGCCAAATCAGTGCGTCCCAACTGAATTAAGCGACGCATTTCGTACTCAATAACTAATTCCTCACCTGCGTCACCGATTTTCTTATTGTGCTCTCCAAGTAATTTCCACCAATCCGGATTTTGTGGAGGATCCCAGGTTGTCTCAGGTTTATCTACTTCGTGCAACAAGTTTGTTTGTTGAGAGCTTTCATAGTCCCATGCCTTGCCCAGCGTAACATTCAAAACTGATGCTCGCCCTTCTTGGTAAGAACAAACGACACATTTATGGCGACCCGAGCCGCCTTGGTTCTCATGCAACTCAGCAACTATGGCTTCAGGTGCCTTGCTGCCATGTCCACATAACACAAAGCGCCCCAAAGATGAGGCGGTTTGAGTGACTTCATCTCTTCCTCGAACATACGCGCAGTTTGGACAGCGATGTCTACCCAATCCACCCTGAGATTCAGGTAGATCTCTCAACATCTGTGTTGGTGCTTGGCTATCTTCTTTACAAGTCTCAAATGCCATGCATATTCCGCCCTGCAAATGAACGCCTTTTGCCTCAACCAGCAACCATACTCATCAATTCTGAATAGTTAGTCACCACATCATACTTAACCTTTTCGCCATCAACGTCGCCGCTGAGTCGTTCAAAGAACTTACGTGCGCATTCAATCTTGCGCTCTTCAATGCCGCGCAAGCTAAGCGAGCTCAGAGAGCCTTTGGTTTCGGCTACAAAGTATATGTGCTTTACGCTGCCCTCTTGGAACGCAATTGCCCAGTCGGGGTTGTAGTCACCCACCGGCGTGGGTATCAAGAAACCACGCGGCAGTTTCGAGTAAACGACAACCTCTTTACTACTGTCGAGCTCTTCGACAAACTCGCGCTCGACTTTGGAGTCGGTGACGACGTAGTCGAATACATGCTTTTTCAATACACCCACGGCTTGGCTCAAGTCTTGGCCCGTTTGTGCATCGGTAAAGACATCGGTGTCGTAAGTTTCGTTCGTCGTGTCGTAACTCAGTCGCTCAATAATAATTGAAGCCTTCTGCTCGTTTATTAGGCGTGTCGCCTCGGCAATGAAGTGTTCCGGGTTCTGCTTAAATTGATTGAATACACTCGGCTGAATCTTCGTTAGTATTGCCGCCACAGTTCGGCGTGTTAGTTTAGTGCCTTCGGCTAACTTTCCAATCAGGTCATATTTGACTGTTGAGTGAACAGATGTTGCTTCGTATTCTGTTTGAGTGGCAGTAATTTGAAAGCCTTTACCGGCTCCTAACTGCTCATAACTCACACTATCACCCTGAGTACCCGCTTGAATCGTGTACTGAAGCGGCGTTACGCGCAGCTCATTGTCCATAACGCGAACGCAGTTAGCAATCAGTTCATCAGAATCGAAATCAACCTGGTACACCGCTTTACGATTGATACGCTCCCATAGCTTTTTAAACTCCTGCTTGTGGAAATTATCGTTTAAGCGGTTAAGTTTCGGTTTGCGATCATCACCAACTTTCGGCAACTGAGACTCACTAAAGACAGAGTCCACCAACTTAAAAATTTCTTCTGCATACGGCGCTAGCTCTTCAGGAAGTGGTGCTAGGCTCTCATTAGCCTTCGCTTCATGGTAAACAGGCGCAATAGAATCGTCATCACGGGTGTAATCGTTCTTAACCAAGTAGCGATAAATCTGTTTAGCCATGGTTTCCGAAACTTCTAGCGGGCCAGCTTCTGTTTGCAGCTTTTTACCAGTGAAGTAATCGACATCCGCCTTTTTCGGACGTGCCGATAACGCATCAGAAATTTCTTTCTGTAGGTTGCCAACAAAATCCTTGTAACTTTCACTTGCGATAACCGAGAGCACGTTGATCTCATGTACGGTTGCGGGGTGGTCTTGCCGGTCACCATGCTGATTAACAGCCAAACGTAAACCCCGACCCACTTCCTGACGACGCGAAATGGTATTCTCGGAATGTTTCAGCATACACATTACGAACACGTTAGGGTTATCCCAACCTTCTCTAAGTGCCGAGTGCGAGAAGATGAAACGTGTTGGTTCATCGAACGACAATAGTTTCTCTTTGTCTTTCAAAATCAGGTCATATGCATCAACATCATCAGCAAGTTTTTCGTCCCCTTGTTTTTTCTCTTTTGGGTTCGTTAGTCGCTTGGTTTTCTTGTCGATAGAGAAATAACCGTTATGGGTTTTATCCACTTCTATTTGTTCAAGGTGTTGCCGGTACTCATTATTCTCGAGAGGTAACTCGTAAAGAATACGGTTCCGCTCTTCAATATATTCCTCTTCAAAGATCCGCGCATACTCTCCCTTTTCATCGGCTTGCGAGTAATCACGATACTTGGCTACTTCATCAATAAAGAACAGCGAGAGTACTTTTATACCTTGGCTAAACAACTTTTGCTCTTTTTCAAAGTGCGCTTTGATGGTTTCGCGAATTTGAATTCTGCGGATTGTTTCTTCGGTAACGTCGCCAGTTGCATCACCCGCTTCAAGCTTGTGTCCATTGGTAAACTCAATGAAATCGGTTCGAGCGTCAATCTCTGAAACAACGAAGCCCTTATATTGGTCTAGCCCGTTACTCAATTCATATAGGTTATCCCTATGTTTTAGCTTCCGAGTAACACGTTTAATTCCTGAATTTTGCTTCACCTCATACTCAACGCGAGCCACTGGCGCACTTTTAGAGGTTTCAATCGACTCTAAATATAAGTAAGCATTTGTTCCCGCAAGCCCTTTCACCGATATACCGCGCACGTTGATTTTCTTCACCAGCTTTTGGTTATAGGCGTCAAGCGCATCTAACCGGTGAATCTTATTGTGAGTAGTTTTATGAGTGGCGGAATAACGCAGCACCATTAGTGGTTTAAATTTCTCCAATGCATCGAGTGTTTTCTTACCTTCCATCTTCTGAGGCTCATCGAGGATCAGAATTGGACGGTTTGCACTAATCACGTCGATTGGACGGCGAGATTGGAAATCATCAAGTTCATCGTAAATTCGGCGGTTGTCCTTTCCTGCGGCATTGAACGCTTGGATGTTGATCACCATCACATTAATTCCGCTGTCAGACGAGAAACTCTCTAGATGATGTAGCTGCTTAGAGTTGTAAACAAAGAATCGTGCTTTTTTGTGATAGGTTTCGCTAAAGTGCTCTTGCGTAATCTGCAATGACTTATAAACGCCTTCACGGATCGCGATGCTGGGCACCACAATAATAAATTTGCTCCAGCCATAGCGCCGATTCATTTCGAATATGGTTTTGATGTAGCAGTACGTTTTGCCCGTCCCCGTTTCCATCTCGATGTCGAGATTGATTTTACTGCTTGAGTTCGACACCAAGCCATCAGAAACAGGCAAGTTCTGTCGACTTTGTACATTGTGGATATTCTGGAGTAATTGTGTATCGGATAGCGCGATATCCGCATTACGGAAACCATCTTGATCACCGTAATCCCAACCTTGTTGCCCCTGTTTATTCACAACAACTCCAGGATCCACCCGATAAGTGGTTCCTGAAAGATTCGGTTGGCCAGAAAAGCAATCGACCACCGACTCAACCGCATTCGTTTGGTAAGGCTGTACTTTGAATTTTAGTTTCATACAACCTCCTAAATTGCTTTTACAACCGTATTTGGTGATAGTTGCTTAAAAATCTGTTCAGCATTGATCTTCATTGCATTTGACTCAAAAGCGTCATCTCGGAACACGACTTGCAGAGGTTGGAAGCTGGCGAGCTCCTTTACTAAATTCTCATTTATGCCCTGAGCGAAGCAGGCAACAAAAGCATTTTCATCAACGAAGTAAACCGGTTTACCACATACTTCCTTAAGTGTTATTGGGAGCGCGAGATCTACCGCTGCATCTAGTAGCACCTGAAATAATAAATCCTCGTCCGTGCGGTCAGGTTTTATATGATCAACTAGTAAATCCAAGTCACTTTGCGAGGTTTGATTCGGTGTATAGAAAACATCCGACATGTTTGATGTATCTACTTTTAAAACACGAAAACCTACGTCTTTATTCCAGTCTTTATGGCACTCTCCATCCAGAATTTTTGATCCCGCTCGGCGAATTCTTTCTTTTGAAATGTCTGCTATTGTTTCAAAGCCAGCCTTGTATGCTTCGGACGTTTCATCACATTTTTCAGCTAACTGGACAATAATAAACTTGCGATTGTGGCCGTCTTCAGCATTTAGCTGCATCGTGGCATGAGCAGTAGAGCCTGAACCGCCGAAAAAGTCTAATATGATGTCGTTATCCGAAGTATTAGCAATCTGCAATATCCTCTTCATTAACCTAACAGGTTTAGGACCGTCGAAATAGCCTCGTCCATCAAACAAAGCTTTTACCTCTTGCCGGCCCTCTTGATTGTGGCCTACATCTTGATGAAGCCATAATGTTGTAGGTACCATTCCACCTTGCACTTCGCTTAAAAAGCGCTTAAGCCTAGGGACATTCCCACCATCATTACCAAACCAAATACGATTATCCTTTACTAGCTCTTCAAATTTTTCTTTTGATACACGCCAACATGAACCATGCGACGGCGTAACTACCCGCCCACTGGGTGTCTCAATCGGAAAATCATACTTTTCAGAATACGTTTTGACGGTTAAATTATCTGATATCCAAACGCCACGAGGATCATTATCAAGATTCTTATATCTTGCATTTGCCTCCTCCGTTCTCGGAAGGCGCCCGGCACTAAAAGAATCTAAGTTCTTTGCATAAATGAGAATGTAGTCGTGATTTTCCGACAAGTAACGCGCGTCATTTTTAGGCGAGAAAGCTCTCTGCCACACAACATTTGCTACAAAATTATTGCGACCAAATATTTCATCACACAGCTTTCTTAAATTATCAATTTCATGATCGTCCAATGATATGAAAATCACACCATCATCACACAATAGGTTGCGACTCAGTTTTAATCTAGAATACATCATGCTGAGCCATGCAGAATGGAATCTTCCACTCGAATCTCTATTTACCGTTAACTTATCGCCACGTTCACTAACTTGACTTGTTTTAGTTAAAAAAGAAGCCGACGATTCGGTAAAGTCGTCTTCATAGATAAAATCGCTTCCGGTATTATATGGAGGGTCAATATAAATTAGCTTAACCTTATTTAAATAAGATTCCTGTAGAAGTTTTAAAGCATCTAAATTATCACCCTCTAGAAAAAGATTCGCGGTAGAGTCAAAGTTCTTACTTTCCTCCACTGAGGGCCTCAAGGTATTCGAAATCGGCTGGCTTGATGCTAATAAAGACTCCCGCTTTCCCGGCCAATTCAAGTGATATCGCTCTTGTGGCCCTTCAACGATTGAATCGGAGAGCTCCTGTTTAAGTTGGTCAAAGTCTATGGCAAGTCGCAGCTTTCCGTTTTCATCGCGGACTTCTGTTACACAGTTGGGGAACAAAGCCTGAATTTTTTTAATGTTTTCTTGTGTCATGTCCGGGCTATGCATTTTTAACTTGTCCATTATCTCTCCTCACTACCTTATTTTTATCAAGCTTTATTTATTGCCTGAATTAAACTGTTTTTAACGCTGCTAGTTCTTGCTGCAGCGCTCTTAAATTTCTGTTGAGCTCGACCTTTCGATTAAACTGTTTCTCAGCGTTTAAACGTTTTTGTAGGCGATAGCACTCTCGCTTGGTTTTTTCGATGTTTTCTATCCGTTGCATTGCACATTCAAGTGACTCGCCGTTAGCTAGTGGGTACGGCAATAGCAAACTAAGAATACCGCGATACAATTCCCCCATAGAAATCGCCGGAGGCAGTGCGCGCCAGCTTTTAGTTTGGGCTGTCTTTGCGACATCGTGTTGCTCGATTAACCAGTCTGAATACGCATAAAAGCTCGTCACCCACTTTGAGTTACCTGCTTGGCTCTGTCGTTTGTATGTGGCCACGTACTGAACTTCTCTCCGCGCCGACTCTGCCTCTGCAGTTTTATCGTTATCCAGTTCACGAATTAACTTAAACAGAATCGGAAAAGGTATAGCTTTGTCTATGGCAGCGAGCACCTTCTCGTCGACTACATCACCTTTTAGCTTCAGTTCAAACACCTGAATTTCAGGCACGGCGTTCGACGGTTCGATATTGAGCGTTTTCGCCGACAGTTTATTCGCCCATTTAATTTGCTCTACCTGTGCGACAAATTGTGTCGTGACGGCTGCATTAACGCTCGAGGACTCATAAATTTTATTTTTGGGTATGACTCGTTCAACGCGCGTACTTTCCGGAAGTCGAATCGGTTTATCGAGTTTATGCATCCTTACCGGCCTTCTTGCACAACAATAAACGCCACTAGTTCAAAATCATCCAGGCCATTTATGGTGTTGGCAAGTGCTGTCGTTTCACCACCTGAGAACAAGCTATCAATGTCTTTTTCTTCTTTCACGGCAATCATGCTTTGTATCGCTTGGTTTAGCAATTCCGAATAAAGGCTCATGTCGCGACCATCTTTGGTCTCGCGGTTAAATACCGAACAAAGATTAATAATAGGCTCGGCAACGCCTTTCGCACTCGTCCGCACTAGGTCCAGTAGCTTCTTCACCTCAAAGTGGTTTGCGATAACCTCACCATCGCGTGCTATGTAGACAAGATAAAACGGGTGTAAGCGATTCTGCTTATCCTCATTCACACTGTCGTTCACATTGCGTAGCGTGAATATTACACCTTCTTTGAGGCCTATTTCAGGTCGGGCGGGAACTACTGCATGCATGCCCGTGGGTAAGGTTTTCGGTTCGCCATAGGCTTTTACGAAGTTAAGCAGGTCCATACGAAACTCGTTCAAACCTAAGTCTGTAATCGAGACACCACCCTTGACGTCTTCTAAATCGATAACTTCTTCTTGTAAACGTTTTAGCTGTTCTTTGCGATACGCCACATCATTGGTCTGAGAGCTCAATACGTTATCGTCCCCAGTGGCTGTTACATCGACAATGGTCATGCGGCTTTCTACGCGTTCTTTTAAGTTGATGTATTCATCCAGCGATATATCCGGCCAGTAGTTCACTAGCTGAATAGACTGGTTCGGTGAGCCAATACGGTCAATACGCCCGAAGCGCTGAATAATACGAACCGGGTTCCAGTGAATATCGTAATTGATCAAATAGTCGCAGTCCTGAAGGTTCTGACCTTCGGAGATACAGTCGGTTGCGATTAGTATGTCGATTTCATTAGGCTCTTCAGGTAAAACGCTTTCCTTGTCTTTCGAGCGCGGTGAAAACAAGGTGAGCACCTCCTGAATATCGTAAGCCTGACGACGCGACTTGAGCGTGGAGCTAGGTGGCCCTGAACCGCCGGTGACTTTGGCTGAGTGCAGTCCACGCTCTTGCAACAACCACTGTGATAGATGTTCGTAGAGATAATTAGCGGTATCTGCGAACGCGGTAAAGATGAGCACTTTTTTGTTGTCGCTATTGAGCGGATTATCGACTTTGGCAAGTACATGGCTTCGTAAATGCTGAAGTTTCGCATCGTCCTCTGGCCGAATCTTATTCATCGAATGCAGCAGATCGTTGATAATTTCAAGATCAGCACGCATGTCCTGTTCCCAAGACACAATATCCATATCACTGAGTTTGATCTTGATCTTGTTACCAATTTCCATGTCATGGTAAGACGGCAACTCGTCTTCATCGGCCTCTATCGACTCTACGGCTTCAACTAAGCTCGATACCTCAGAGGTTCCACCCCTCGCTTTAAAGTCATCAATGATATTCAGCAGCCGTTGATGGTTGTCTGATAGTGTTTGTAGCGTGCTTCTGAACGCATAAACGGAGCTCTCGAGGCGCTTTAATAGGTTTGTCGTCATTAACGCGACAAGGCTTTTCTCACGGTCTACTTGGCGTAAACGGCCTCGGCCACCCTCGACTTGGGTGTCGTACATGTCTTCATATTTTTTCAGGCGACTGGGCAGAATAAAGCTGACAGGTGCGTACAAAGATAGTTTTAACAGGCTCAGTTGCTCAAATATTTCATCAAGTCCATATACATCTTCGCGGCCGGTCAGTTTACAGTGAAATGACAATGGCTTGAGCCGTTCTGGGAAATGGCCAATATCGGTCGTATCGTAAAATGACTGAATATGCTTACGTGAACGCGCAATGGTCACGCTATCAAGCAATTCGAAGAAGTCGAAATCTAGCGAGTCAAGAATCGCTTTCGCTGTTCGTTGTTCTGGCGGCAGCTTCGACCATGCATTAAAGGCTGCCTGCGCATTGCGAAATATATCTTCCACACTGCGATTCGTTTTTAAATGCTTGCTCAAGTTGCTGGAGTCACCCTCATAAGCGAGCGCCAACTGATTGCGCAGGTCAGCAAAACGGTTATTAACCGGCGTCGCTGAAAGCATCAGAACCTTGGTTTTCACTCCCGCTCGAATGACTTGATTCATGAGCTTCTGGTAGCGCGTTTCACGATCTTTTACGGCATCGTTGTTGCGGAAATTATGTGACTCGTCAATGACCACTAAATCATAATTCCCCCAGTTCACTCGGTTCAGCGGCATGCCAAAAGATTCACCTGACGTTCGACTTAAATCGGTATGGCATAAAACGTCATAGTTAAAGCGATCTCGAGCGAAGATATTCGTTTTAAGGTTTCGATTAAAGTTGAGCCAGTTGTCGGCCAGTTTCTTTGGACAAAGTACCAATACTGAACGATTGCGCAATTCGTAATACTTTATAACCGCAAGCGCCGTAAAGGTTTTACCTAAACCTACACTGTCGGCCAGTATGCAGCCACTGTAGGTTTCTAGTTTGTTGATGATACCTGTCGCGGCATCCCGCTGATAATTGAACAGCTTGTTCCAAACTAGTGTGTCCTGATAGCCCGTTCTGTCATTCGGCAGCACATCTTCGTCAATGTCATCTAGAAACTCATGGAAGATGTTGTACAGCATTAGGAAGTAAATTTTCTCGGGTGAGTTTTCCTGATAAACCGATTCAATATGCGCACAAATGGTTTCGGTAACGTCTTGCAGCTTTTCAGGATCGGACCATATCTGCTCAAATAGCTTTAGGTAGTTGTCGGTAAACTCCGGCTGCTCAAACTGATGCACATAGTTCGATAGCGCATTACCTTTTTGGTAACCAAGGTCAACTGCTGTAAAACCATTTATAGGCGCAAACACCGTATGTTGGTTGTTGTTTGCGGAGTCTGCTGTCACAGCGAATTGCTGCATTGGCGACGCTGTTTTATTGGAGCGGAATTGCGCCTTGCTGCGGATCCAGTTTGCGCATTCTTTTGCAATCGCTCGCTGAGTCATTTGGTTTTTGAGTTGTATTTCAAACTCAGAACCGTACAAGCTGCGCTCACGACCAAGTTTAGGAATGAAAAACTCGCGACGTTCTTTTTTAAATTTATCGGTCGCTTCTGCTGGCACGAACGTTGGCGAGGTGAAAATAAACTGCAAACTATCAATTGTGCTCAGCTCTTTTTTAAGTGCTTCGTAGGCATAAATTGAAAAACAGGAAGCCGCAATTTTGAGCTTCGAACCAGGTCCGAGGTTCGCTTTTATTTCGTCACCGAAGAGCGTGTTGATGTTGTCGATTATTTTCATTTGCGTCCCTACCTTTAAAGGCCTTAGCCCTCGACGTCTCCGCTAACTGATGGCTTGTATTTTATTTATTGTAATTTGACCGTTTTTAACTATACAGATATGCCCTTTATTCTTACATGACTTTCGGTCATTCAAAAAGTTAACGCTTTTGACGCAATTTTACCATAACTACCCATACCACCCCTCCCGCGTTCACGAATCGAGCTTTTCTATTGCCGTCTAGTTGGGAGGGGTAGTTCCTAGCGCAAAAAGCACCCTCCCCACCGGGAAAGTGCTTTCTTATTGCCCTTGGGAGAGGTGGGTAAGTTTATTCAACAACCTCAAATGCGATTGGCATGGTGAATTTGTCTCGCTGGCTTGGGTCACACCCCTGTGCCCAGTCTGATTCATCAAAGTCCTCCCGCATGTCGCGTTCACGATCCGCCTTAAATCTGGCCTCGATTTCTTCGCGAGTTTGGCCCGTCATTTTTAGGTGGTTTTCGATGTGCTCTTCTGACACCTCTAAAATGTGTGGCATGTTTGTTCTCCTTCTTGCTTAGTCATACTCTAGCTTTCAGATACATCATTATCAATACGGTGCCTAAGTCAACTAATCGAACAGATCCTGTGGCTCAGCACTAAGCAACGTAGCGAAGCGCTCGCGCATGTTCTCTAGAGATCCAAGTTCAAAGTAGCGGCCGTTACGATCAGACCGTCCAAATACGCGTTCCGCGATGTTGCCGAAAAGCTTACCCACCGAGCTGCTGGAGTTGCCACAACTCACGCCATGATTATGGTTCTCACACCCGTGCATAAAGTCGTTGATGGCATCGGTCGACAAGATTCGTGCTCCGTCTACAAAGATGCCTCAATGCTTAGGTTCTTAGATTAAACGTCTCAATTTTCACCTAATGTACTCATTAAAAAGCGGCTAACAAGTAGCTCTTACTAAGTCTTCGATCATAAACCAGGCTTGAAAACTATACACACAGAAATGAAAAAGGCCCCTCTGGAGCCTTAATTAATGAGAACAGTTAGCTTGTTACCTCAAAACAGTCGCGCCAAAGGCGCGACCTACTCGATGTTTTGAATTTGCTCACGCATTTGCTCGATCAACACTTTTAGCTCGACTGCGGCGGCGGTGATTTCGGCGTTGATGGATTTCGAGGCGAGGGTGTTCGCTTCGCGGTTGAACTCTTGCATCATAAAGTCGAGGCGTCGGCCGCAGGCGCCGCCCTTTTTCAGGATCTTGCGGGCTTCGGCGACGTGGGCGTCGAGGCGGTCGAGTTCTTCGGCGACGTCGACTTTTTGCGCCAGCATGACCATTTCGGCTTCGAGGCGTTGTGGTTCGAGTTCGACTTTGGCTTCTTCAAAGCGGGTTAGTAAGCGCTCACGTTGCCATTTAACGACGTCTGGCATGCGTTCGCGTACAAAGGCGACGTGTTCGATGATGCCGTCTAAGCGTTGCTGAAGCATGGTGTTAATGGCTTCGCCTTCACTGGCTCGGTTTTCGATAAATTCGTTGAGCGCGGGTTTTACGGCGTCGAACAGTTCTTTTTGAAGCTCGTCGATATCTTGGTCGTCACTGCTGACGACGCCAGGCCATTTCAACACGTCGAGTGCGTTAATTTGTGCGTTGTGAACTTGGCGGTTAACCCATTTGGCTTGGTTGATCACGCTCTCGGCGAGTGCTTCGTTAATCACTAACTCGCTTTGCTTGCTCTCATCCATGTGCAGGTGCAAGCGACATTCGACTTTGCCGCGCTGTAATTGCTTGCGGAAGAGCTCACGCAGGTTGTTCTCGAGGGCGCGCACGCTCTCGGGCAGTCGAAAGTAGGTCTCTAAATAGCGTTGGTTAACCGAGCGGATTTCCCACACGGCGCTGCCCCATTCTGCTTTGTGCTCGTAACGAGCGTAACCGGTCATACTTTGAATCATGGCGTATCCTACTTTTTTGTCGGGAGGTCTTTCCTTCAACCTGCCGAAAACAATGTGTGCGTTAAGCGTATAAGCCAAATATTACCTGTGCAAAGAGGCAATATGAAGTAATAGTACAAAAAAGATGTCACACTTTTCTGTGCGAGTCTGACCTTATTGAGCAACCTTTATTAAAAGTGACTCAATAGGAACGTATTATGTCTTTGAAAAACCAATTTTTTATCTTGTTATTAGGCGTGTCGTTGGGCCTTTTCAGCCTACCCTCGCATTCTCAAAACACCGTGCTACATGCGCAGGTTTCGGGTCAGGGTCAGCCGGTAGTGCTTATCCCGGGTTTAATGTCCGATGAGCGTGTTTGGCAGCAAACGGAAGCGGCGTTAGCTCAGCATTATGAGGTGCACACGCTGGCATTTGCTGGCTTTGGGGCGCATCCAAGCAATCCTCAATTACGTGAGGCATTTACTGAAAACGCAGGTGCTGCGCTAGAACGTTATTTGCAGGAAAACAGTGCTGGCGATGCGGTGGTTATTGGGCATAGTTTGGGCGCGTTCTTAGGCTATCAACTGGCAAGCCAGCAGCCTCAGGCGTTGCAATGCCTTATCGCGGTTGATGGTGTGCCGTTTTTCTCGGCGCTGGTCAGTGGTAACTCGGCGTTGACTGCTCAAGCGGTTAAACCTCAAGCACAGCAAATGCTGGCGGTGTATCAACAACTCTCCTCCGAACAAATGGCGATGCAAGTGCAAATGGGGGCGTCACGGCAAACCTCGTCTGAGGAGAACCAAGCGCGCGTGGTCGCGATGGCAAAAACGTCGGATCCTACCACGGTGGGCCGTGCGATGTATGAACTGATGACCACGGATTTACGCGCTGAGGTCGCCGACCTCAACGTGCCGACATTACAAATGGCGGCGACTGGCGGCTTCTCAACGGCCGAGCAAAAGCAAACGGCGCTTAATGCCTATCAACAGCAGATCGCTGGTGATAATGCCATCAACTTGCTAGAGTTTGCTGAGTCACGCCATTTTATTATGTGGGATCAACCCGAGGCCTTTTTGTCGGCCGTTAATCACTTCATCGAGGAGCGCTGCCATGACTAATCAAACTGCACAGTATGCGGCGCTTAACGCTTCGATTGAGCAAGCGCGCCAAGGTAATTCGCAGGCGTTCGCCGAGGTGGTCACACATACACAAAACTTAGTGGCGAGTATTGCCTTGGCCATTGTTAAAGATATCCGAGCCTCAGAAGAGGTGGCGCAAGAGGCTTATCTCATTGTCTGGCAAAAAATGAATACGCTGCGTAAGACGCGTAGCTTTTTGCCCTGGCTACGACAAATCACGCGGCATTGTGCTTATCAGTGGTTAAGCAAAGAGCATGTGCGTCGTACCGACTATAAGGATAATCTCGATGAGGAGCTGGGTGCGGTACTGAGCGATGAATCACCCGAGGCGTCGCTCAGTGAGCAACAGCAGCAGGCGATTATTTATCATGCGTTGGATAAATTGCCAGAGCAAACCCGCGATGTCGTACTGCTGTATTATCGCGAACAGCAGTCGGCTGAGCATGTTGCGGACTTGCTGGGGATCACACCCGAGGCGGTGCGCCAGCGTTTGTCTCGCGCTCGCAAGCAATTAGCTCAACAATTACTAAGCCGTGTGGGTAAAGCGGCGTTGCTTTCGGCACCATCCATCAGTATTTCGACGTTACTGACAACAGGCGCGATGGTGGGTAGTGCACCTGCCGCTGCAGCGGGCTTTTCGCTGACCTCTGGTGTTGCCACAAGCGTGAAGTGGTTAGCGTTATTAGGTGCCATGGCGGTCACTATTCTCGGTGGTTTGGCGGGCTTGTTTATCGGCTCTCACCGCGCGCAGAAGATGGCATCCACCGACGCTATCCGCCAACAGTTGGTGCGAATGCGTAATCAGGCTGCAGTATTCATGATCGTTGTCGGTAGCTTGTTTATTCTAAGTTACGAGGTTGATCCCGGTTGGTTACTGCCGACGCTCAGTTATCTAGTGCTATTGCTGGGTATTCTAACCTATCAACGCCGAGTGCAGCGTTTGGTGTGCTCCGGTGGTCGGTCACTCAGCTGCTATTTGGGGTTAGCGCTTGGGCTTGGTGGCGGCCTAACTGGCTTTTTTGCGGGATTAATACTGAGTGGTCGTCTCTAACGACCACTCGTTTTACGGTTATTTTTTCGCGTGTTTTTCGCGGTTCTTTTGCTTTTGTTCCGCGTTCTTCTTCATCATGATATACACCGCGCCGCGTCCACCATGGTGGCGCTGTGCGCTATGAAACGCGAGTACTGGCGGCATTTCACGCAGCCACTTATTCACATAGCTTTTTATCAGCGCGGGATGCGGTTTACTGTGTTTACCTTGTCCGTGAATAATCAGTGCCGTGCGTATACCGGCGTTATGGCAATCCTGAATAAAGTTAAATACTGCGGTGCGCGCCTCGCGCAGCGTATGCTGATGCAAGTTGAGACTCGCTTCCATGGTGTAACGGCCTTGTTTAAGCCGTTTGTACACGCCTTCTTGCACGCCATCGCGCCGAAATTCGATACACTCCTCAGGCTCCACCAACTCAACATACTCGGTCGATAAAAAGTTAACATTTTCTTGCTCTTCGGCTTCAGCCGCACGACGCCGCTCCTTTTGTGCCAATGTCGGCTCAAAAGCAGTGCGAATGTCTGCAACTTCCTCACCCACCAAGGGTGTTACGTCGTTCATTTCTTGGCGGAACAATTCAAATTCTTCGTCTTTTGAACGCGACATACGGCCTCCCGTTCAGTGATTACCGCGTATTTTCAGCTTGCGTTAGTTTAATACGTTACAGAACGATTCGCGATCCATTCAACGGTCAAATTTGCTACACTAACGGCTAATTCGTTTTACTTATCCGCGTTTACTATCAAATAAAGGAGATGCCATGCGTCCAAGTGGTCGTACTGCCCAACAAATTCGCCCGGTCACCATCACGCGTAACTTCACCAAACATGCCGAGGGTTCAGTTCTGATTGAATTCGGCGATACTAAGGTGTTGTGTAATGCCACGGTTGAAGCCGGTGTGCCACGCTTTTTAAAAGGTCAGGGACAAGGTTGGGTGACCGCTGAATACAGCATGCTCCCACGCTCTACCCACACTCGCTCGCAGCGCGAAGCGGCGCGTGGCAAGCAAGGAGGCCGCACGATGGAAATCCAGCGGTTAATCGCGCGTTCTTTGCGTGCTTGCATCGACCTTAAGGCGCTCGGCGAAAACACCATCACGCTCGACTGCGACGTATTGCAGGCTGACGGTGGTACACGCACCGCCTCAATTACCGGTGCTTGCGTGGCGTTGGTTGATGCGTTGAACTACATGCGCGCTAACAAAATGGTTAAGGTCAATCCGTTAAAAGAGATGGTTGCGGCGATTTCTGTCGGCATTGTTGATGGCGATGCAGTGAGCGACTTAGAGTACATTGAAGATTCTCAAGCCGAGACTGACATGAACGTTGTGATGACGGAAGCGGGTAAGTTCATTGAGATCCAAGGCACCGCTGAGGGTGAGGCGTTTAGTTACGACGAGATGCAAAGCCTAGTGGACATTGCGCGTGTCAGCATTAAAGAATTGATCGATATCCAAAAAGCAGCATTGGCATAAGGGATCAGCATGAAAACCTATCAAAAAGAGTTTATCGAGTTTGCGATTGAGCGCGGTGTACTAAAATTTGGTGAGTTTACGCTGAAATCCGGTCGCACCAGTCCTTACTTTTTTAATGCCGGCTTGTTTAACAAGGGTTCTGACTTAGCTAAGTTAGGACGCTTTTACGCAGCGGCGTTAAAAGACTCAGGCATTGACTTTGATGTGTTGTTCGGTCCTGCCTACAAGGGCATTCCTATCGCCAGCGCGACTGCGGTTGCGCTGTTTGATCACTTTCAGACCGATACGCCTTACTGCTTTAATCGCAAAGAGAAAAAGGACCACGGCGAAGGGGGGAACTTAGTCGGTTCAGCTCTTGAGGGACGCGTGATGTTGGTCGATGATGTCATCACCGCGGGCACGGCGATTCGTGAATCCATGGATATTGTTGAGCAAAACGGTGCACAGCTTGCGGGCGTGTTGATTGCCTTGGATCGTCAAGAAAAAGGCAAAGGCGAGCTATCCGCGATTCAGGAAGTTGAACGTGACTTTAATGCGCAAGTGATTGCGATTGTCTCACTGAACGATGTGATTGAATATCTTAAGGACGACGAGCAGTTTAAAGCGCACTTGCCTGCGGTTGAAGCGTATCGCGCTCAATACGGTGTAGCATAACGCACTGCGCCACTAAAAAGCAGCGCATAAAAAAGCTCGCCTCCGTGTAAACGGGGCGAGCTTTTTAGTAACTAGGTGCTGCTTACAGTTTTTCTTCGGGCTGATAAGCAATACCAATTTTACCGTTAATCACTTGGCATTCACCACCGGCTTCAGCGGTACGGCTTGCGTCGTTGATACGCGCGATCAAGCGATAGTCTTTATTCAGAAGCGTTACTTCGTTGCGTTCTTCACCACACAACACGCGAATCGAATCAACTAAACCGCGGTCGGTTAGGAAATTGGTGGTTGGATTCTCTTTTACAATACCTGACTGGTCCGAGAATTCCGCGGTTTGTAAGCCATACGGATTCATCATACCGGACGCGCCAGCGACTAAATAATGGAAAGTACTCGCGACCGCCGTAGGCACCGATTGTGCGTTTTCTACAAAGAACACGCCTCGCTCGCCGACAATATCAAATAGGCCTTTCTCAAGGTTCACTTTCATGGCGGTATTCTCATCAATCCCTAGCGAAAGCGGTGTACCACTATCGCCCGCGAGACGGATTAAACGACCATAACGACCTTTATCAGAGAAGTCGCTATCCAAAATACCAAAGTGAAACAGCCCTAAACCGCCCAATGGGTGGAACGTCAGCGTGTCTGGGTTGGTATTGGTTGGACAGGTTGCATCCAAATCACAACCGAACGGCGGTGGCTCAGAAGCAAAGGCGCCGTCTTTTATCGCTGATTCGGTGGTACCGTTAGAAATCATCGGTTTAGATGTCAGCGCAACAGCACCCGCGCCGTTACCACCTACCACTAAACGCTTGGATTGCACGAAGCTCACGATGTCGCGTAGCAAATCAGACGGCTGGTTATCTTCATTAATGAAGGTTGAGCGGGTAAGATTGGCATCACCATCATTGATAAAGATCGCATTGGCTTGGCGCACCATCTTTAAGGCTTCTTTGGGCGCTTTACAAAACTCAACTTGCTGCTGATAGCGGTCGCGATACACACGGTCTCGCGCATATGCACCGAGCACTTCCTCTTGCACGTCAGCCAATTCGTCACAACGGCCCTCTTGTTGCGCTTTAATTAGAGCCGCATCAACCGGGAACCAATGCGGCTCGGCACCTAGCTGACTGAACAAGTCCATGTAGTAATCGACTTCGTTGTAAGGATCGCGCGATGACGACGTCGTGAAGAAGACCACGGGCTTCTTGCTGTCATCAAAGCGAGTAGTCTTCGCCATCTCAACGAACTGGCGATAGATATCGATCGCAGGTTTATTCTGCGACTCATTTAAATTAATCTTTTCATCGAGCTCAGCAGGGACGGGCATTTCGAGTAAGTCGACCAGCTTGTTCCACTCAGCTTCAGATAATGAATTGTACGTTTTTAATGTGGCACGACGAGTAAATTCACGCATGAACACGCGTTCTGTGATGATTTCCTCGTTCATACGGTCATAAATAAGCTTTAACGCCTCATCGACCTTTTTCCGAGCCTCTTCACGAAAGCCGGTCCAGTATTCATCTGAAACAGCCGTCTTGATTGACTTCTCCGACAAGTCGATATACCGATTAGTACGCATTGTTTTGCTATCAATCCAATCGGTTTCGTTACAGCTATCGGACGCCATGCTCGTGCAGAGCGTTAAACCGCCCCCAGCCAACATTAAGTGGCGGTAACCATCATCTTTGATGGTTGGCTGTTCTTGTGCGGATACCGCACTGGTCATCAGTCCTGCAAGCACGATGCTGAGGCTTGATGCGATCCATCCTTTGTTCATGAGACACCCTTCTGATTACTGCAAAGTTGCGGGTTAATGAATCCTAGTATAACGGGTCAATGGATAAAAATCGCTCTCAGTTTTATCAACATCGACCCCATCTGCTCTGACCTCAATAAGAAGAATAAATTCAATCACCCTGCGGGTGTTGGATTTTTGTAAATGCTGTGCATAATACCCTGCAATTGATATACTTCTGAGGTCAAATTGACCAAGGTTCTGTGTTCTGGTGATTAACTTATTTCGCGCTATCGTTTTTTCTACGCTTTTTTTTGTAAGTGGGCAGCCTCATGCGCAGCAATCATCAAGCAACCTATCGACTGACTTAAAATTAGACGATGAGCAAACAACCCAAACGCTCGTCTTTCGAGCGCCGCAAGACGGTCCATTGCCGGAGCTCGTTCAGTCGATATTAGAAGAAGCCTATGCTGAACTTAATATTAAACTACGCTATGAGTCTTTGCCGCGCCTACGCGGCGAACAGCTGGCTTCCGAGGGGATCATTGCTGGTGAGTTAGGGCGCATTCCTGGACTATCTGAGCAACTCACCAATCTCATTCGTGTCGATTTTCCGATCTATGAGTTTTCCTTGCTTCTTATCGCCGACCCTTCACAGTGTGGTGTCTGTACGCCCGATAAGTTAAGTAATTTGGCTTACTTAAGTGGTTTACGCGCCGGTGATGAAGTGGTTGATTCTTACCAACTGGATATTCCGATTGCAAAGCCCATCAAATTAGAGCAGGTAATCAAGCTAATGGATGCGGGCCGCGTTGAAGCAGCGCTGATGGCTGATTTTCAGTATCGTGGTTCCGCGCTACATGACCGCGATGATTTGATTGTTTACGAAATTAAGCGCTATCAAGGCTATCACTATCTACATAAGAAGCACGCAGATCTCATTCCTGACTTATTAAGCACTCTAAAACTAATGCAAGCGACCGGTAGGATCACGGCATTGCGAGAAACGTATCAATCAAAAATCGCGCGTCCCATCACGCCCGTTCGTATTCCAAATCCATTAATTGGTGCCAGTGCGTTAATGCCCCGGCAAACCGAGATGGACGGTGAAGGAAGCTTGTGGCAACGGTTCATTGAACTAACTGCCGATTGGGCTGAACAGGTTGAAACCGAAACTTCGAACTGGCCGCGTGCTAAACAACTCGTTGACTCCGGGAAAGCACAAGTTCTCGTTGGAATCCGAGAAGAACAGATTGATCAACGCTTTATCAAAACAGAACATGCCTTCGCTCGCAGTGCGCCTGTATATCTATTTAGCAAAACTCAAGCAGCGATAGACGATACGCTTGACCACAAGAATGTAAGTTTGTGCGTTGCGGGTGGCGACTATCAACACTCATTGCTACCCTCAAATGCCAATATTTACACCGCGAATACGTCATTAGACTGCTTTGCACTATTGGATATGGGTCGAGTTGCAGGTGTTGTCGATTACGCGGCCAACTTACCAGACTGGATGGAGACGCCGTATGAACGTTATGCGTTGAGTGACGAAGTGCCACTCTATTTAGCATTCAAAGACAACGCACAAGGTCAGCTACTGCGCAGTCTGTTTGATAAAGCAATTAAAAACGCTATACCGCGCCCTTAAAACCCAACTGACGCCAGGCTTCATACGTAAAAATCGCGACTGAATTTGATAAGTTTAAGCTCCGGCTATCTGGCACCATTGGTAGACGTAACCAATTTTCCTGCGGAAATGTCTGTAAAACGTCCATCGGCAACCCGCGCGTTTCGGGACCAAACAACAGTACATCATTTTCCTCGTACGCGACCTCGGTGTAACGTGTTGAGCCTTTCGTCGTGCACGCAAAAATGCGGTTATAATCCACGTTTTCTAGAAAGTCCGACCAATTTTTATGGATTTTCACTTGGGTAAGGGCGTGGTAGTCCAAGCCAGCACGGCGCACCTTCTTCTCATCTAAGTCGAAACCCAGTGGTTCGATAAGATGCAATTGCATGCCCGTATTCGCCGCCAAGCGAATAACATTACCCGTGTTCGGTGGTATTTCCGGTTCAAATAAGACCAAATGCAACATAGTGATTTTATCAGCTACTTAAAAAACGCTAGAATACCATTATCTTAATACGAGGTGTGTATCGAATTGAATTCTCGAACGAGTTATAAGCATCAATACGCTTTTTGGGTAAAGCTCGCCAGTGCTTCATCGGTCACTACGGCCGCTTTGCTGATAGCCATGAAACTCTACGCTTGGTTTGATACTGAGTCGGCGAGTATGCTCGCCTCGTTAACTGATTCGTTGCTCGATAGTGGTGCCTCGATTTTTAGTTTTTTCGCCATCCGTTACTCTTTGCAACCCGCAGATGATGAGCACCGATTCGGCCACGGTAAAGCCGAATCCCTTGCCGCGTTAGCGCAAAGTGCTTTTGTCGCTGGCTCAGGCATGCTACTTATTTTTCACAGTGCGCAACAATGGATGGACGATTCACAACTACCTAACTTAGAAACGGGTATTTGGGTCAGTGTGGCAGCCATCGTCATCACCATGGTATTACTGGTGATTCAACGGATAGCCATCCGCGTCACCGACTCGCAAGCAGTTAAAGCCGATCATTTGCATTATCAGTCTGATATCTTACTCAACGCGGCGGTTTTAGTTGCGCTGGTACTGAGCCAATTTGGCATGCACTGGGCGGATGGCGTGTTTGCCATTTTAATTGCGTTGTATCTAATCTGGGGGGCGATTCGCATCGGCACTGAGGCATTTAACTCGTTGATGGATCGCGAACTGCCCGAAAACTTACAAAAGAAAGTGGTGGATACAGCGCTAGCCATTGACGGTGTTTTAGGGATCCACGGCCTGCGTACTCGTGAGGCGGGTTCAACACGTTTTATTCAACTCCACATTGAACTCGATAATCACTTATCTCTTCTCAAAGCCCATGCGATTTCTGATGAGGTCGAAAGTGCACTGATGAAGGCGTTCCCGAGTGCCGACATTATTGTTCACATGGATCCCGAAATTATTGCCTATGTTGAGGGTTCAATTACTGAGCGTCGCTCGACTTGAGTCTGGCATAGATCGAATCCATGATGGGCTGTCGATAATCGTCGCTCTCCATCATTAATTCGTGTTTCGCTCCTTTGATCGAGCAAAACTCAACGTTGCCGCCCGCACTGTTAGCAAAACGCTGTTGCGCTTTTTTACTCACCACCACATCGGCGCCCGCATTGAACAATGTCGCCGTTACTTTGAGTTGGCTCCCCATGCCCTGCAATTGTTTACAAGTCGTCAGTGCTTCATGTAACCAAGCAAACGTCGGTCCGCCGAGTTTAACCCGGGGCTCGCTTTCATAGGCTTCGCGAAATACTTGGTAACGTTGCTCACTGTGGGTCAACACATTCTCAGCAAAAGGAATCGCAATATAGTCCTTCATACCTAAGAAATACCACGGGTTATCCGGTGCAATAGTCTCGTTTAACCAGCGACCTGCGCCAGCAATCGCACGCGCAATCGCTGCTGGAATACCGGCTGTTCTGATGCCGAACATCGGTGCCGTCAAAAACAAATGCTTAAATTTGAAATCCTGCTCACAACACGCCCAGGATAAAATCGCTCCGCCCATCGAGTGCCCAAGTGCATAACGAGACGCTTTAGGAAAGCGCTCGTCGATGTGATTCATGAATACACTAAAGTCATCAATAAAATCGCGGAAGTTTGCGACATGACCCTGATGGCTATTCTTCGTCATGCGCTCTGATAAACCTTGCCCGCGATGATCGATGACAGCACAGGAAACACCTTGTTGCGCCAGTTCCCAAATCACTTCTTGGTATTTAATCGCCGCCTCAATACGACCCGTTGAAATCACCAGTAGTGGCGCTGTATCGCTGACTTTATGATAGGCATAAAAAAGGCGCAGGCCATCCGCTGCGTCTAAATAAATGTGCTCAACTGAATCCGCCCAGAAAGGGGCGATATGTTGGTGATAAAATTCGAGCCACTTGGGCTCATTATCCGCCGGTCGGATCATCCGCTTTGATTCCCGTCGCTATGATTAAGCCCTAGTCTAACGGTAAATCCAAGATAACTTCTAGTCCTCCTTGTGGATGATTGCGTGCACGCAGTTGACCGCCTAGAACCAACGCTGAGCGCTGACTTAACGCTAAACCTAAACCGACACCTGCCTGATGCTTACGCGACGGGTCGCCGCGGTAAAACGGCTCAAATAGCTTCTCAATGGTTTCTTCATCAACGCCAGGCCCATGGTCACGCACATAAAGCTGCAACCACTTGCCATGCTTTTCGCAACCAAACTCGACCGCTTTGTCGGTGTAGTGCAGGGCATTACGCATAATATTTTCTAACACTAACCGGATCAGCTCATCATCGCTCTCAAGTTCGCGCCAATCGCCCTCGCGAATAACGAGCCGATCTTTATATTCAGGATGACTGTACAAGGTGTCGTCGACAAGCCGTTGCACCAACTTGCGCAGATCAACGGTATGCGTATTTAAGCTGATTAAGCCGTTCTCAAGTTTCGAGAGTGACAAGATACGTTCAATGATTTGATTCAAGCGCTCACTATCGCGACGCAACTGTTGCCAATGTGCATCCTCTTGATGCTCATCTTCGCTGAGATCGAGGGCGACTTGCATCCGTGCCATCGGCGAACGCAATTCGTGTGACACATCACTTAATAAGCGCCGTTGCGCATCACGAGAAATAGCAAGATCGCGCGCTGTCTGCGCTAGGGCTCGCGCCAGCTCGCCCACTTCATCTTTACGTCGAGGCAGCTGGCCTAACTCAGGCTCAGCACTACCTTGAGCAACCTCACGGGTAGCTCGGATCATGCGCTTTATCGGTCGAATCAGCCAGATACCTAGCAAAATCGCAATCGCTAAACTACCGCCCACCAACGTCCAACTGCGCGCCCGCATCAACTCTTGCTCTGCTTCTTCACGATCAGTCCACTCCGACGCTTTTAGTGGACGAGTGATTAGAAGCTTATTGCCTTTAAACTCGAAAGGACCTATCAACAAACGATCTTCGAGTGGCATTTGCATCGGCTCATCGTAGTTTAAAAAGCGCAACATGGTTTGCCGGTAACGCTGCGATAGGAACTCATCCATCATCAACTTTTGCTGACCTTGCGCGAGTACTCGGGCTGCAACGCGATAATCACCTGTCAATAAACGTCCAGGCTGCAAAGAAAGATAGGTCAGCTCATTTTCGAGTAACGGTGCTAAGGTCCGCCGAATGGGTTCCGCGATAGGTTTAACTTCGGGTGTGACTTTATTCCAGACCGCAAGCAAGTAACCGCTGCTGGCGGTTAAAAACAGTAACGCCCAAAACAGCAGGAGCAACCGCAGCGTAAGCGATTGGTACCAGCGGATCGGGCGTTTACGGTGCGGCTTCATTATTCGTTGACGAGACGATATCCCCGACCACGAACGGTTTGAATGCGCTCAGGATTAGCCGGTAATTTTTTACGAATATTGCTGATATGTACGTCGAGACTACGATCAAACGGCCCCATCTTACGGCCCAGCGCAGCCACCGAGAGTTGGTCTTTACTCACCATTTGTCCCGCTTGCTGCATCAAACAACGCAGAATATCAAACTCTGTCGGTGTCATGACCAACGGCTGGCGGTCGCAGGTGACTTCTGCCTTACTCGGATCGAGTGTAAAGCCACTCACCGTTAATACCTCGTTTTGCATCATGGTATTAGCCGTTCGGCGTAGTAGCGCTCGTACGCGTGCTATTAACTCACGCGGATTAAATGGTTTGGGTAAATAGTCGTCTGCGCCGAGCTCGAGCCCCATTACACGGTCATCATCATCTCCGCGCGCGGTTAACATCAGTACTGCGGTATCACGATGTTGCTGACGTAAGCGTTGTAATAACTGCATACCATCAATACCGGGCAGCATGACGTCTAACAAGATCAGCTCGAAGTCCCCGTTTAAAGCGGCATCCAGTCCTTTAACGCCATCATCAACTACGGTCAGCTCGACCGCCTCTCGTTTAAAGAGCTCGGTCAGCATCGCTGACATTTCATGGTCGTCATCAATGAGTAGAACAGAATGTGTCATGGTCAATTGAGTCCCGTTTAAAGTGTAAAGACCATCTTCTAAAATAGCACAGCGTAACGCGACTCTCTTTACAAAGATTTACTTGCTCAATAACTTGAGCTTGCGCGTTAGCGTATTGCGCCCCCAGCCAAGCCAATGTGCGGCTTTTTGCTTGTGTCCGTCGCACTTCTCCAGTGCAATGCGCAAGGCGATGCGCTCAACATCCTGTATAATAGGTGTCATATTATCATAGTTATGGGTTTGTGTGCGCAACTCGTGTGCCAGTAACTCGCGCCAATTCCCTGTCGATTGACCGTTTTCCAGCTGTTCGCTCTGTTCTAGAAGCTCATGGGGCAGTTCATCGGGGCTGACTTGTTGTGCGGGCGCCATCACCGTAAGCCAACGACACACATTTTCGAGCTGCCTTACATTACCCGGCCACACGTATGCTTCAAGTTGCGCCAACGCTGCGTCTGATAACTGTTTCTCGCTCACTTCGAGCTCAATAGCTGACTGCTTTAAAAAGTACCTTGCCAGCAAAGGTATATCCTGCTTGCGTTCACGCAAGGCAGGCAACCGCAACTGAATAACATTGAGTCGATGATATAAGTCCTCACGGAATTCGTTGTTTGCAACAGCCTCTTTTAAATCTCGGTGGGTAGCGGCGATGACCCGCACATTAACCTGTACCGGCTGATGCGCACCGACTGGATAAAACTGACCTTCGGCTAACACACGCAATAAGCGGGTTTGCACCGAAAGTGGCATATCGCCAATTTCATCTAAAAATAGCGTCCCGCCATCGGCTTGTAAAAACCGTCCATCACGCTTTTTATCAGCCCCGGTAAATGCGCCTCGCTCGTGACCGAACAGCTCGGATTCAACCAAGTCGGCTGGAATGGCTGCCATATTCAATGCAATAAACGGCTTATCTGATCGTGGACTATGTTTGTGCAATGCACGCGCAACGCGCTCTTTACCCGTGCCCGTCTCACCCGTAATCAATACGCTTACGCTCGAAGCCGACAGCCGACCAATGGCACGAAATACATCTTGCATAGGGGCTGACTCGCCAATAATATCATTATTCGCTTGCTGCGCACTGACCCTCACCTCAGGTTTACTGCGATGCGCCATTGCTTTCGCAACCACGTTGCGAGCTTCCTCAATATCAAAGGGCTTAGCTAAATACTCGAAGGCACCGCCTTTGAAAGCACTCACCGCGGTATCCAGATCCGAATGAGCGGTCATAATCACGATGGGTAAATCAGGGTCTCGTTGTTTTATTTGCTTTAGCAAGGCTAAGCCATCGGTGCCCGGCATACGAATATCACTAATAATGGTATCGGGAACTTTCGAATCAAGCGCTCGCGTGAGTTCATCGGCACGCTCAAAGACTTGCACTTGATAACCCGAGCGTTCAAATGCTTTATGAAGTACCCATCGAATAGAGGGGTCATCGTCTAGAATCCATAGGTGTTGCGCTTGGCTCATAGATTCGCCTCCTCAGTAACTTGTCGTTGATACGGGAGGTATATCCTAAACACCGTGTTTCCCGGCTCGGAGTCGACCTCTATTTTGCCTTGGTGTTGATGAACTAAACTATGCGCCATGGATAACCCCAAACCCGTGCCTTCGGCTCGACCGCTCACCATTGGGTAAAATAAACTCGCCTTAATTGCATCATCGATACCCGGGCCATCATCGATAATACTGATCACTGCACATTGACGATAACGACGCCCCAATAACGTCAATTGATGCTCAATGCGCGATTTAAAAGTAATTTGTCCCTCACCATTCAGTGCTTGAGCCGCATTTTGCGCGATATTTAAGAAAACTTGTTCACAGGATTCAGCCATTGCCCACAGTTCAGGCAATGAAGGATCATAGTCACGTTTTATGCTAAGACGTTCGCCGTATTCGTAACGCACGGTTTTGGCCACGCGTTCGAGTAGCTCATGCAGGTTGGTTTCACGTTTTTGCTCGGCTTGTACCGGGCCCATCATGCGATCAATCAAAGTACGTAACCTATCGGCTTGCGTCACAATAAGGTCGGTATACTCTTTTAATTCTTCATCTGGCAATTCGAGTGCCAGCAATTGCGCAGCGCCCCGCAGGCCCCCTAATGGGTTTTTAATTTCATGCGCCATCCCACGTAACAATGACTGTGTAGCAAATAGCTGCTGTTGTTGCTGTGTTTCACGTGAAATCTGGCGTTGTAAGTCGACCTGTTTGAGCTCGATAAGCCAGTGCTTTTTTGCATCATCATGCAATGACTGAATACTGACTTCAGTAGTCACCCTTTGCCCCGAATGAAGAAAGAAGCTGGCTTCGGAGTTCACCACGGTTTGGTCTTCGGACAAACAATTCTGCAGTGTACTTAATGGTAGGTCGCTCTCGTAGTATGCCTCAGCAAAAGGCTCACCAATAAGACGCTTGGCGCTATGGTCAAAAATCGATTCAGCTGCAGCGTTGACGTAACGCACGATCCATTGATCGTCGACAATGACCACACCGGTCAGTAGCTGATTCAATATGGACGCCAGATTCACTTAAATACACTCCACAATAGCCTGCACTAATTTGGTGCATATACACGGCTTAAAAAGGGAGGCTTTGCCTCCCTTCTTGCAACCGTCTTAATTTAAACGCTGTAGTACATATCGAATTCAACAGGGTGTGTTGTTTTCTTCAATGTTTCTACTTCGTTGTACTTGAGGCCGATGTATGCGTCGATCATGTCGTCATCCATCACACCGCCTTGCTTGAGGAAGTCACGGTCTTTATCCAATGCATCCAGTGCCATTTCAAGTGAATGACATACTGTTGGGATATCTTTCGCTTCTTCCGGTGGTAGGTTGTACAAGTCTTTGTCCATCGCATCGCCTGGGTGGATCTTGTTACGGATACCGTCCAAGCCCGCCATTAATAGTGCGGTGAAGCACAAGTATGGGTTCGCGCTTGGGTCAGGGAAGCGCACTTCGATACGACGCGCTTTAGCACTCGATACCAATGGAATGCGAATCGATGCAGAACGGTTACGCGCTGAGTAAGCCAACATAACAGGCGCCTCAAACCCAGGTACCAAACGTTTGTACGAGTTAGTCGATGGGTTAGTAAACGCATTGATAGCGCGTGCGTGTTTAATGATACCGCCAATGTAATATAACGCGGTTTCGCTCAAGCCTGCGTACTGGTCGCCGGCAAACAGGTTTTGACCATCTTTCGCCAGTGACATATGAACGTGCATACCCGAACCGTTATCACCGACCAATGGCTTAGGCATAAAGGTCGCGGTCATACCATAGGAGTGCGCTACGTTGTGCACAACATATTTGTAGATTTGAATTTCGTCGGCTTTCTTAGTCAGACTGTTGAACTGAGTTGCCACTTCGTTCTGACCCGCTGTCGCCACTTCGTGGTGGTGAGCTTCAACAACCAAGCCCATGTCTTCCATCACCAAGCTCATGGTGCCACGAATATCATGCGCAGAGTCAACCGGAGGCACTGGGAAGTAACCGCCTTTTACGCCCGGACGGTGCGCCAAGTTACCTTCTGAGTATTCACGACCCGAGTTCCACTTTGCTTCCTCGGCATCGATCTTGTAGAACGAACCGCTCATGTCGGTGTGGAAACGCACATCATTAAATAAGAAGAACTCTGGTTCAGGACCAAAGAATGCACTGTCAGCCACGCCTGATGCTTGCAAGAACTCTTCTGCGCGTTTCGCGATAGAACGAGGATCGCGGCTGTAGCCTTGCATGGTATCAGGTTCTAAAATGTCACACCGTACGTTCAGTGTCATTTCGTCGGTGAACGGGTCGAGTACCAACGACTCTGCGTCTGGCATCAACACCATGTCTGACTCGTTAATACCTTTCCAGCCAGCGATTGAAGAACCGTCGAACATTTTACCTTCTTCGAAGAAATCGTCGTCGATTTGCGACACCGGGATTGTGACGTGCTGTTCTTTACCTTTGGTATCGGTAAAGCGTAAGTCGACGAATTTGACGTCATGCTCTTTAATGGCGTCGAAAATCTTACTTGCTGACATGTTTTCCTCCAGCGGAATCTTGAATATCAAAAGTCAAAATAAACATATATCAATAACTGATTAAATCCAGTTTTATACAGCTATTGTTGTGTACCTCTTAGGATGCATATTGGATTGCAATCCACGTGCCAAATATATAACTCATTGTTTTTAAAGTTTTTTAATAAATTAGACTTCCGTTGAAACGTTGAAAACAACTAAAATTTGCACCAATTTGGTTCATTGTAGACCATTTTGGTGCAAATAAGCATTAATTCCTATTGATTCATGTCATTCTGATGAAAAATTCAACAGCCCCTTTTTATATCGTTAGCAAACAGGTAGAATACGCCGCTATTTTCATCAACCCCTTGTCGGTTTAGACAACGTTGTTCACTTTCCGACATCAATAGGCTGTTCTTAATGACAACTCAGGCATTTGATATTAATAAACTTCGCAACATTGCGATTATTGCGCACGTTGACCATGGTAAAACGACATTGGTCGACAAGCTGCTTCAACAATCTGGCACGTTAGAGAGCCGTGGTGAGCTTGAAGAGCGCATCATGGACTCAAACGATCTAGAAAAAGAGCGCGGTATTACCATCCTCGCTAAAAACACAGCGATCAACTGGCAAGACTACCGCATCAACATTCTAGATACCCCTGGGCACGCCGATTTCGGTGGTGAGGTTGAGCGTGTCATGTCAATGGCTGACTCAGTTTTGCTACTCGTTGACGCTGTTGATGGTCCAATGCCGCAAACACGCTTTGTAACGCAAAAAGCGTTTGCTCACGGGCTTAATCCAATCGTCGTTATTAATAAAATTGACCGTCCGGGCGCGCGTCCTGACTGGGTCATGGATCAAGTGTTTGATTTGTTCGACAACCTTGGCGCGACCGATGAGCAGTTGGACTTCCCTGTTATCTATGCATCAGCATTAAATGGCTGGGCAAGTCTGGATGCAGAACAATCAGGCGGCGACATGACGCCATTGTTCGAAACTATCGTTGACCAAGTCAGTCATCCAGATGCGGATCCTGAAGGCGATCTGCAAATGCAGATTTCTCAGTTGGACTACTCAAGCTATTTAGGTGTTATCGGTATCGGCCGTGTTACTCAAGGTAGCGTTAAGGTTAACCAACAAGTCACTATCGTGGGTGCCGACGGCGAAACACGCAATGGTAAAGTTGGCCAGGTATTTAACTACCTTGGTTTAGACCGTATCGATGCGCAAGCTGCGCACGCAGGTGATATCTGTGCAATCACGGGTTTAGGTGAATTAAAAATCTCCGACACAGTATGCGCTGTGGGTAAACCCAACCCGCTTAAACCGCTGACGGTTGACGAGCCAACGGTAACAATGACCTTCCAGGTCAACACCTCTCCGTTCGCAGGTAAAGAAGGTAAGTTCGTAACCTCTCGCCAGATCCTTGAGCGTTTGCAGCAAGAGTTGGTTCACAACGTTGCGCTGCGTGTTGAAGAGACTGATAACCCGGATAAATTCCGTGTATCGGGTCGTGGTGAATTACACTTGGGTGTTTTGATCGAGAACATGCGTCGTGAAGGCTTCGAGCTCGCAGTATCGCGTCCAGAAGTTATCATCAAGCATGAAGATGGTCAGAAGATGGAACCGTACGAAACACTGACGGTTGATATCGAAGACCAACACCAAGGTGCTGTCATGGAAAAACTTGGCTTACGTAAAGCCGAGATGACTGACATGAACCCAGATGGTAAAGGCCGTGTACGTATCGACTTTGAAGTACCTAGCCGTGGCTTGATTGGCTTCCAAACCGAGTTCATGACCCTGACTTCAGGTACCGGTTTGATGTACCACACCTTTGATCACTACGGTCCGCATAAAGGCGGTACTATCGGTCAACGTGTGAACGGCGTGTTGATTTCAAACGCCCAGGGTAAAGCACTGACTTACGCACTGTTTAACCTGCAAGAACGTGGTAAGTTGTTCGCATCACACGGTGACGAAGTATACGAAGGTCAAATCATCGGTATTCATAACCGTTCAAATGACCTGACTGTTAACTGTTTGAAAGGTAAGCAGCTGACTAACGTACGTGCTTCAGGTACTGATGATGCACAAACCTTGAGCCCACCGATCCGTTATACACTTGAGCAAGCGCTTGAGTTCATTAACGATGACGAGCTGGTCGAGGTAACGCCGGTATCTATCCGTATTCGTAAGCGTATGCTGACTGAAAACGAGCGTAAGCGTGCGAGTCGCGAGCCGAAAAGCTAAGTGTCTATGTGATGACACACAAAAAACCCGCCAACCGGCGGGTTTTTTTATGGGTGATATAAAAGTCATTGTGCTGCTATTAATTCGGGCTGCGGCAACACATAATAAAAAATCGAGAAGAAATGTAGGATGCTCCCGGCCAGCACAAATAAGTGCCAAATCGCATGGTGGTAAGGCATCTGCTTACGTACGTAAAATATCACGCCTAAGGTGTAGGCAAGCCCCCCTGCAAGTAGCAGTAGTAAGCCGCCCGTATCAACGTTATCGAGCATCGGCTTAATGGCGACCAACGCCATCCAGCCGAGTCCAAGATACAACGTCAAAGACAACCACTTAGGTGGATTCTTCACAACCAACTCTAGAATCACGCCGAATAATGCGATTCCCCAAACCACACCGAGTAGTGACCAACCCCAAGGTCCACGCAGGTTAATTAGCGCAAAGGGTGTGTAGGTGCCCGCAATAAGTACAAATATAGCGGCGTGGTCTAACTGTTGGAATACAGCCTTAATACGCGGCCAAGGAAAGGCGTGATAAAGCGTTGAGGCGGTATAGAGCAAAATGAGGCTAGCCCCATAGATACTCGCTGCCACCACGTGCCAAGTATCGCCATAAGCGACAGACCACACCAGCATCACCACGAGCCCAACGATGCTCAGCACCGCCCCTATGCCATGCGTTAGCGCATGAGCGACTTCTTCTAAAACTGTATACGACTTATTACTCATCCACGCTCCAAACCTGGGGTTTCGTAGCCTTCACTGATATTTTTAAGCGCACGAATGAATTGGTCGAACTGCTTGCCATTGTCGTAATCTAACCGGTATTTGTTATGAAACTCTAGCGTCAGTTTTACGCCGTGGCCTTCCAAAAATACCGTGTAGCCATCATGGTCAGTATACGCAGTAATACCATCAAGGACGTGCTTGCCTTGCTTTGCCTCGCCATGCTCATGGATCTTCTCATAAGCATCTAAAATAAGACGAAAATCGATCTCGTTTTTCATGCACTGTCTCCTTGCTTGTCCATTAATGTATACACAGTAATTATACGTAACAACGCCACTACTAGACTTGTTCTGCTCCAAATGCCCTTTCAGAGTCTATCGAAATGACTCAGTTGTCAAATATGAACATGTACACAAAATATACATACAATAATGCATGATAAGCAGAAAATCGCTATAATCAGACTGTATTCTAATTTGATGAGGTGTAATTTGGTTAGGCGTACAAAAGAAGATGCGCTCGCGACTCGCTCACAGCTGCTTGATGCGGCCGAGCGTGTATTTAGTGAGCGAGGTGTCACCCATACGTCAATGGCACAGGTCGCCGAAGCTGCAGGTGTCACTCGAGGCGCTATTTACCACCATTTTAGTAATAAGATGGCGTTGATTGAGTCGTTAATGGAGCGTGTGCGTTTGCCCATTGATGAGATGCGCGAGCAAATTGCACAACAACCTGAGTTCGATGCGCTCGTCGAAATACAGGAACGCACCAATGAGTTTTTAAACCGTGTTGCCACCGATCCGCGCGTGCAAGCACTCGCAAATATTTTAATGCATAAATGTGAATACATTGATGAGGTCAATCCGATCAAGTTACGCCATTTGAGTGGCCGCAATGACTGTATCTGTGATGTCGAAGCGTTATTCGAGAAAGCGGTTAACGAGGGTCAGTTGCCACCCCAAGTGAGCCCACGCATTGCGGTTATCGGATTATTTGGCTTAGTCGATGGGCTGATTTACAACTGGTTAATGGATGATGGCTACTTCCCTCTTGTCGAGTATGGTGAAGCAGCCATAAATACGTATATCATCGGACTAAAAGCCTAAGGCTCATTACTATCTGCGCGGCGCTTACGCCAGCCATCGTACTTCTGATGAACGCCGCGCGTAAGCGACTGAAAACTCTCTTCTAGCAAGTCAACGCCCACTAATACCACCACAACGATCAGTGCTAAAGCGAAAGCTATAGGGTATAACCCTAAACCGGCAACAACGCCGATTGCTGCGAGCATCCAGATGGTGGCCGCCGATGTAACGCCGACTACCACTCCGTCTTTGGCAAGCATCACGCCCGCACCAAGAAAGCCAATGCCCGTGATCACTTGCCCGATGATACGTGACGCGTCGGTGTGATCATTCATAACTAGTTTGGCACTCACTAAGAAGACGTAGGTGCCGAGTGTGATCAGTGCTGAAGTTCGAATACCGACAGGTTTGCCTCGAATTTGCCGCTCAAGCCCTACAATGGCACCGCTGGCAATCGCGGTGGAAATGCCCTTCCAAGTGAAGGGCGCCATGTGCTCAAACACCAAAATATCCGAGAGGCTCATTAGTCACCCTGACTAAGGAAAGTCGATAGAAAATCTTCGTCCATTGCCGCGATGGTCTCATCATTAGCATTAGGACAGCAGGCAAAAAGAGGAGCAGTCCACGCCTGAACATTACCCAGGATATCGCGCAAATGGCTGAGACCACGGATACCACCCAGTCCACCGGGTGAGGCAGCTGCCAGTAACACTTTTTTGCCTTTCCATACCTGGCCGTCAACGCGCGACGTCCAATCAATCGCATTTTTAATCAGTGGCGAAACAGAGGCGTTATATTCTGGGCTGACAAGCACAACTTTATCAGCCGCCGCAACAGCCTTTGCCAGCTGTTGCATTGCCTTAGGAACACCTTCTGCCTGCTCGTGGTCGCCATGATAGATCGGCGCATCTAATGCGTCAGCATCGAGTAACTCAAAATCAAACGTGTGCTTTTCGGCAACCTGCACCAAGCGATGCTTTAATTTTGCATTAATTGACTCTTTACGACGACTGCCGCCGATAAACAAAATACTCATGAAAACTCCTGTAAAAGTGGGTTAAGCACCGCTGTTCATGCTTTCAATAAAGCGATTAGACTCATCAATGGCAGACTCCATCTCATCAATTAGGTCTGAGATATCGGTCTGTAAACGACTAAATTCACCGCGAATTGCGTCGATAGCACGCGCGTTCAGATTGTGTTTGAGATACAACACATTGTCTTGCATCTTTTGTAACACAGGGTCCATCTTTCCAGCCGCTCGTTCCATCACGCGAATGAGTTCGCCATAATGACGTTCTGTCTCACGCAGACGTCGCTCACTCTCGCGGCGCATGGCATCATTACTGTAAAGCTCTAGCTCTTCGCTCCATTCATCAAACAAATCTTGAGCCACGTCGTCGACTTCTTCGATACGTTCGTTGACACGCTCAGCCGCAGACTTACTTGCCTCATAATCGTCACGCAGTGCGTTGTAGCGTTCTTCGAGTTCACCACCGTCAAATTGCAGCAGCGCATCCAAGCGCTCGAGAGCCGATTTGAACTCTTCTTGAGCATCGCTTTGTGCCTCTTTGGCGTCGTCAACACGATCGACCAAAATATCGCGCTTCTCGATGCCCAATTTCTCCATCGCTCCATAGTAGGCGCTTTGACAACCCACTAAGAACAACAACGTAAAAATACTTAACGCCAGCTTTTTCATTAGTCTCCCCTTACGGCGCGAACCAGTCGTTCATCTCGTTTATCTTGGTTGTAACTACGTACGACCAAAATCGCGTGAATGATCGCAAGGATATAAACTAAACCTAAAGCGCCAAATGAAAAAACAAATAGCACGATACCCAACGCTGTGAGTATCACGTTAAATAAGAGTTGGAAAATCCGTCCTGTCGTCAACACCGCGAGCGGTGGAATCAAAACAGCTAAAATGTAACGCATAAAACCCCCTGTCGAGATAAATGAAATCCCCCCGTACGACCTCATATTAATGCATTGGTTGCACAATGAATACAAGTCTTAATAGGGCAGTCGTTTGCCATCCCAATGAAATAAGCCACCGGAATCTTCAGCCGTGAGCCCCTGAATCACCTTAACAATGCGATCCGCCGAAAGTTCAGGCGAATAAAGTTTGTCTTCGGGCACACGCTTTTGAAATGGTTTCGAGAGATCGGTATCTGTCGTGCCTGGGTGGATTGCGGCAACCACAAAAGATTTATGTGAGCGTTTAAGTTCAATTGATGCAGTTTTGACTAACATGTTTAAAGCCGCTTTACTGGCCCGGTAGCTGTACCAACCGCCCAAATAATTATCCTCGATGCTACCAACTTTCGCTGACAGTTGAATGAAAAAACGACTCTTCTTCTTGTCCAACAGCGGTTTGCACGCTTTAAGAATCATTAACGGCATGACAGCATTAACGCTAAAGAGCTTACTCAAGTTTGCTTCATTTAAATCGTCGAGCTGCTTTTCTGGGAACGTATCATCGTCATGCAGCATGCCTACCGTCGAAACAACGCCCTCAAGCACTTCACCGCGCTGATTAAATTCAGTGACCCACTGTTCTAAGGGTTCAGCGGTGTAATCCTCTATCGTCGTGTAATGTACACCGGCGACGCGTTGGTTAATTGGCTGACGCGATACTGCGATAATGGTGCTATCGTTGAACTTTTGCTTAAGCGCTTTCGTTAATGAAAGCCCGAGACCACCTGCGGCACCAAAGACTACAATTGCCATCTTGTGCGTTCTCCATCAATATAAGACTCATTCATCGTACGCAGAGATATGTAATTTTGACCAATATGAACTGGAAACTTTGGCTTAAACACGGTTTTAAATTTTCTCGGCATGTCGCACTTCGCAGTCAGTCCGACTCAATTAACGTGACCGCCGGCCATCTCACCTATGTCAGTTTATTGTCCCTAGTGCCATTATTAGTGGTCACATTCACTGTGTTTTCGGCCTTTCCAGTCTTCGATGACCTCAAAAACAACATAGAGAGTGCGCTGTTTGCTAACCTGCTGCCCACTTCGGGTGAGCAGCTAAAAGAATATATCGATGAGTTTGTTGGTAATGCATCACAGATGACCGCCGTCGGTATCGCATTCCTATTTTTTGTGGCTGTCGCCCTTATTTCGGCGATAGATTCTGCGTTAAATAATATCTGGCGCGATACCAGCAGCCGACGTTGGACAGTATCTTTTGCCATTTATTGGATGATTTTGACACTCGGCCCTGTTCTTATTGGTACGGGATTGGCGGCAACGTCTTACTTAGTCTCGCTGTCTCAGTTTGCAGAAACTTATGTTTCGGGGATTCGTAGCTTTTTGCTGTCCGCAGTACCGGTCGTGACGAGTTTCATCGCCTTTGTATTGCTCTACCAACTCGTGCCTAATCGACCCGTTAAATTCCGCTATGCGGCTTTTGGTGCCGCCTTTTCAGCTATTCTATTCGAGGTCAGTAAACAATTATTCTCGCTGTACATCACCCACTTCCCAACCTATCAGGCGATTTATGGTGCGCTTGCCACGGTGCCTATACTCATCGTTTGGATCTATTTGTCATGGTTGATTGTCTTAGCAGGTGCAGAGATGACAGTGAGTCTGGAGGAATACCGTTTAATCCATAAAAAGCGTACGCAGTCAGATTGATCTGTGCGATAGAATCGACAACCATATACTTTTTCACAAGCAAGAGTAGATAGCATGATAGGTTTAATTCAGCGCGTAAGCCGTGCTCAGGTAGATGTCGATAATAACAAGGTTGGCGGAATCGACGCTGGGTTATTGATATTACTGGGTGTTGACCAGGGTGATAACGAGCAAAAAGCCAAACGTCTTGCCGAGCGTATTATCCACTACCGCGTGTTTACTGATGCTGAAGGCAAAATGAATAAAAGCCTCGTCGACAAGGGCTATCCGACTCTAGTTGTGTCGCAATTTACGCTCGCTGCCGATACTCGTAAAGGGCGCCGTCCCAGTTTTTCGAGCGCAGCTCACCCATCCGAAGCACAGACGTTGTACCATGTATTTTGCGACCATATCCAATCACAGGGTGTGCATGTAGAAACCGGTCAATTTGGTGCCGATATGCAAGTCAGTTTGGTAAATGACGGACCTGTCACCTTTGAACTACGAGTAGATTAATATGTATAAAGTGATAACCCCGACTACCGACACCGACTTTGAAAAATACTTTCATCTCCGATGGCGCGTATTGCGTGAACCCTTTCAGCGCCCGCTAGGTTCTGAGCAAGATGAGTACGATCAGGTCGGTTTGCACCGCATGGTCGTCAACGAAGCAGGTGAGCCGGTTGCGGTCGGACGTTTACATTTTAATAGCCCAGAGGAAGCGCAAATTCGCTTCATGGCCACCGCGCCTGAATATCGAGGCGAAGGTCATGGTGTTGCGATTATTTTTGCACTCGAAAGCGCAGCTCGCGCCGAAGGTGCCACTCACGTCATTATTAATTCACGTGATACGACCATTGGTTTTTATAAAAGATGTGGTTACCAGGTGGTGGAGGAAGCGGATACCGTCAAAAATCCGATGGCAGAACACCAATTGAAGAAGTCGTTCAGTGAACAAAACCGTATTATCTATCGCCCTGAATGGTGTGAAGAACTACAAAATACATGGACAAAAGAGATTCCTATATCTGACGCGATGGGGATCAAAATTCATCAATACACCGGACGCATGTTCGAAACGCGTGCTCAACTGTCACGTAACATCAACGTACACGGTACGATGTTTGCTGGTAGCATCTACTCGCTCGGCACATTAACGTGTTGGGGGCTGTTGCATCTGCAACTTTTAGAGAGAGAACTCGAAGGATCGGTTGTACTAGGAGATGGTAATATTCACTATCATAAACCGGTCACACGAGAGCCGCGCGCGGTCGCTTATTTGAGTGACGTAACAGGCGATTTTTCAGCGCTAAAAGAGGGTAAGAACGCGCGTATGATGATGAAAGCCCAGATCATGGATGATGAACGGCCTGTGGCTGAATTTACAGGCCGTTTTGTCGTGTTGGCTAAACGTGATTAAGCGGGCGTTATGTCCGCTAGCGTCACGCCTAAGCGACCCGACTTAATCAAATCACTCGCCGCCTTAATATCCGGTGCAAAATAGCGATCTTCCGCATAGTAGTCGACCTGTTCACGTAAGATAGCGAACACTTCTTCTAATTTTGCACTGGCTTTTAGTGGGCGTCTAAAGTTTAAGCCTTGCGCAGCCTCCAACCACTCGATAGCAACAATATCGGCGATATTGTCAGCAATATCACTGATTTTACGCGCTGCAAAGGTTGCCATGGAAACATGATCTTCTTGATTCGCTGAGGTTGGCAGACTGTCAATCGACGCTGGATGAGCTAAGGTTTTGTTTTCTGAGGCAAGCGCTGCCGCAGTCACTTGCACCATCATAAAGCCCGAGTTCACACCACCTTCCTCGACTAGGAACGCAGGCAAGTTGCTCAGATGTTTGTCAATCAATAGCGCGCCACGACGTTCTGACATTGCACCGATCTCACTCGCCGCGATAGAAATAATATCTGCCGCCATAGCCACGGGCTCAGCATGGAAGTTACCACCTGAAATAATATCTTCCTGCTCACTAAACACGAGTGGGTTATCGGTCACGCCGTTCGCTTCACGTTCTAAAATCGTCGCTGCGTGCTTCAATTGATCATAAACCGCACCCATCACCTGAGGCTGGCAACGCAACGAGTAAGGGTCTTGAACCTTCTCACAATTTTCGTGATCTTTAGCAATCTCAGAGCTATCAGTCAGGATATCACGGAATGCAGCCGCCACTTGTTGCTGTCCGATTTGTCCGCGGACTTGGTGAATACGCGCGTCAAACGGTGCGCGTGACCCCATCGCCGCTTCCACTGACAAGGCGCCTACAAGAATAGAGCTATGGAACACACGCTCCACTTTAAATAAGCCCGCTAATGCCAATGCGGTCGATGCCTGCGTGCCGTTCAACAACGCGAGGCCTTCTTTTGGCGCCAGCTCGAACGGTTCTAAACCAGCTTTTGCCAAGCCTTCTGTGGCGGGCATACGTTCACCATTAACGCGCACCTCGCCCTCTCCTAACAACGGCAGCACCATGTGTGCCAGAGGCGCGAGATCACCGGATGCTCCAACCGAACCTTTGCTCGGAATACACGGATAGACCTGATGGTTCAGTAGCGCAGTAAGCGCATTGATAACTTTTAGGCGAATACCCGAGAAGCCGCGCGCCAACGAGTTTATTTTTAGCAATAGCATTAGACGGACGACTTCATCGTCCATAAGCTCACCCGTACCGACCGAATGTGACAGCACAATACGGCGCTGTAAGTCGGTTAACTTTTCGGGTGGAATGCGTGTATTGGCGAGCAAGCCGAAGCCGGTATTAATACCGTAAACAACGCGCCCTTTATCCAATACTTTTTGTACAGTCGCTGCCGATCGCTCAATATCTTCGATAGCGGATTCCGCGAGCTCAAGCTGCTGTGGTTCGAAGTACCACGCACGGAGGTCAGCCAATGTAAGCTGACCAGGATTTAATGGAAATTGGCTCATTGTTACTCCTTATTTCTCGAGCATGGGCAAATCAAGCCCCTGTTCTTGCGCACAGTTCTTCGCGATATCGTAGCCAGCATCCGCATGGCGCATCACCCCGGTGCCCGGGTCATTCCACAACACACGGCCCAAACGTTGCTCAGCTTCGTCGGTGCCATCGGCAACGATAACCACACCCGCGTGCTGGGAATAACCCATTCCCACGCCGCCGCCGTGGTGTAAGCTGACCCAAGTCGCGCCGCCTGCGGTGTTCAAGAGTGCGTTCAGTAGCGGCCAATCAGATACAGCATCGGAGCCGTCCGCCATACTTTCAGTTTCACGGTTAGGGCTCGCAACCGAGCCGCTGTCGAGATGGTCACGACCAATGACGATAGGCGCTTTTAATTCACCGTTACGCACCATTTCGTTAAACGCTTTCGCAATACGGGCACGGTCCTTCAGACCAATCCAGCAAATACGTGAAGGCAAGCCTTGGAAACTAATGCGTTCTTTCGCCATATCCAGCCAGTTATGCAGATGTGGGTTATCAGGAATCAGCTCTTTGACCTTAGCGTCGGTCTTGTAAATATCTTCTGGATCGCCTGAAAGCGCGACCCAACGGAACGGGCCAATACCCTCGCAGAATAACGGACGAATATAGGCTGGTACGAAGCCTGGGAAATCAAAGGCGTTAGCAACACCCTCATCTTGAGCCATCTGGCGAATATTGTTGCCGTAATCCAGTACGGCAGCGCCTTGTTGCTGGAAGTGCAACATTGCTTTCACTTGCACTGCCATTGAGCGTTTGGCTGCAAGCACAGTCGCCTGTGGATCGTTATCTTGCTCAGCCTGATATTTTTCGAGTGTCCAACCCTGAGGTAGATAACCATGCAAGGGATCATGCGCTGAGGTTTGGTCAGTCACCACATCGGGCGTTACGTTCCGTTGTTTTAGTTCTTCGTACACGTCAGCGGCGTTCCCGAGTAATCCAACCGAAATGGCCTTACCTTCCGCCATAGCGTTGTTCATTAATTCCAGCGCTTCATCCAAACTGGTCGCTTTGTGGTCCACGTAACGTGTGCGAAGTCTAAAGTCGATGCGGCTTTCATCACACTCAACCGCGAGCATACAAAAGCCCGCCATCGTTGCGGCCAGTGGTTGAGCACCACCCATGCCGCCGAGGCCACCGGTTAGAATCCATTTCCCGGTTGCATCACCCTCAAAGTGTTTGCGCGCTACCGCACCAAAGGTTTCATAGGTGCCTTGAACAATGCCTTGTGAACCTATATAGATCCAAGAACCAGCGGTCATCTGACCGTACATCATCAGACCCTTTTTATCGAGTTCGTTAAAGTGCTCCCAATTCGCCCATTCGGGTACCAAATTAGAGTTAGCAATCAGCACACGCGGCGCGTTCTCATGAGTCGGAAATACACCGACTGGTTTGCCAGATTGGACTAATAGTGACTCGTTCGGTTTTAACCGTTCAAGCGTTTCAACGATTTTATCAAAACACTCCCAGCTGCGTGCTGCACGACCAATACCTCCGTATACGACGAGCGCTTGCGGGTGCTCTGCCACCTCTTCATCAAGGTTATTCATTAACATGCGCTTGGCAGCTTCAATTTGCCAATTTGCGCAGGTTAATTCTGCGCCGCGATCAGCGCGGATAACGCGCGACTTATCTAAACGGGTAAATGACATTATTAACTCCTTTTTTAATCTAGTTTTGGCGCATCAAAGTTCATATGTCCGCCCAATTTGAATCGCGAGCCTGGGTGAGTCAGGATGGCGTAGCTCACGACGCCGCCGGAACTCCATGTCCGACGTATAATTCTTAAACACGGTTCGTCACGACTCACTTGCAGCAACTGACATACCGACGAAATCGGATGAATCGCTTCAATCTGGTGACTCGCTTCAGTCAGCGGCGTAACCACGCATAAATATTCGTGGGGCGTCACTTTGGTGTAATCCTGCTTTAAGTAGTCGGGCACCAGTTTGGGATTTACATAGCGCTCCTCTAACTGCACCGGTAAGTCGTTTTCCAAGTGCGTAATAGTGGAGTGCAAGACTTCGCTGCCCGGTTCAATTTGTAACGCCTCGGCGACTTGACTCGACGCATCCTGAATTCGTAAATGATGGACCTTAGCGCGGTATTCGTGACCTCGGTCGCGCACTTCATCAGCAATGTTCTTAATCGCCATGAACGATGTTTGCGATTTAATCGGTGCCACAAACGTGCCAGCGCCTTGCGTTCGAATCACAAGTCCCTCATCTGCTAATTCCTGCAAGGCGCGACGAGCGGTCATGCGGCTGACAGAAAACTGTTCGGCAAGAACGTTTTCAGAACTAACGGGGTGATTCTCCGGCCACTCGCCGGTCTCGATTTTGTCGTAAATGAATTGCTTTATATTGGAAAACTTGGCCATAGGACACCCAGCGGCATAAGCGTTGAACATGACAAAAAGTTTAGATCAGATCATTTGTCTATACAACCTGTATTTGCTAATCTAGTTAACACATCTAGCCAAACAGAATCCTAAGAGCCTTACATCATGCAACGAATCGAAAATATTCAACTAGTTACTTTAGATGCTGAACTGTCCGACTATGGACTGATTGAAGATGCCATCGTGATTGTTAACGGCACCCACATCGAGTGGGCAGGACCTGCGTTTGATGCCCCGTCCACACCCACCGCGGAAGTGATTGACGGCCAAGGTGGTTTAATGACGCCGGGGTTAGTTGATTGCCATACTCACTTGGTCTGGGCTGGCTCGCGTGCTAACGAGTTTGCTCAGCGGCTGCATGGCGCTACTTACGCTGAGATAGCACAAGCTGGTGGAGGGATAGCCGCGACCGTGCGAGCAACCCGAGAGGCAAGCTATGATGAGCTATTACAACTGGCACTAAAGCGAGCTAAAGCACTTATCGCACAGGGTGTAACAACTCTTGAGATTAAATCGGGCTATGGCCTTGACCTCGAGACCGAGCGTAAGCAATTACGAGTGGCGCGCGCAGTCGGCGAACAATTACCCGTACGAGTGAAAACCACGTTGCTGGCGGCTCACGCGATTCCACCCGAATTCACAAATAACGCCGACGGCTATATCGACGAAATAGTAGAACGTATTCTCCCAACGCTTGCTGATGAGGGACTGGTGGATGCCGTTGATGCGTTCTGTGAATCAATTGGTTTCTCACCTGCGCAAACAAAACGCGTATTTGAAGCGGCTCAATCCTTAGGTTTGCCCGTCAAATTACACGCCGAGCAAATCACGAATCAACAAGGTGCTCAGCTCGCAGCACAATTTAAAGCGCTTTCGGCCGATCATTTAGAGCAACTCGACGAAGCAGGTGTTCAAGCCATGGCAACGTCCGGTACCGTCGCAGTGCTGCTGCCTGGAGCGTTTTACTTTCTGCGAGATGACCAAGTGCCGCCGATTGAACTGCTGCGTAAGCACCGAGTGCCGATGGCGATTGCTACCGATGCTAATCCTGGATCGTCGCCGATTCACAACTTGCAACTGATGCTACAAATGGCGGCGACTTTCTTTAAGTTAACGCCAGAAGAGTGTTTGCGCGGCGTCACGGTTAACGCAGCTAAAGCGCTTGGTATGCATGGACAGGTCGGTGAAGTCAAAGCAGGTATGAAAGCTGATTTAGCTTTATGGGACATTCAGGATGCCGCCGAACTGACTTATCAGTTCGGCGTGAATCCACTGATTAAGCGTTGGTACGACGGCGTCGTTCACGTCCCAGCATATAAGCAATAACGAGCTCAGTTAACACTTGCCCCGTTTGCTTTTGACCCTCGTCAAAACCGGTGGGGCATAATGAAGGTGCTGCTTCAGCAAGGTGCAGGTAGGCAGCATCTTCGAGCTCGGCCAAACGTTTCACGAAACTAAATCCTTGCGCAAGGCTCAAGCCACTATAATTAACTGCGCTGGCGGGAACGCCTGTTAAACAATCAACATCGACCTCGATACCCAGTGGACGTTGCCAACTGACTGACTTAGCTGCGACTTCATCCATGACCTCCGCAAAAGGACGCCCGATAATACTGTGGATCGCATGATAGCGCATACCGGCATCAGCCATTTGTCGCAGGCTTGAGGCTGAATTTTTGGCTTGGTGTAAGCCCACAACATGATAGTGCGATAAAGCCCCATCGACATAGGCGTAACTAAAACCATTACCACTGTGCCGACCCTCACGAGCTCTAAAGTCCGCATGGGGATCGAGGTTAATAGCCCCACAAGGCTGCTGCTTAGCAGTCGAGAGACTTTTAAGTAACGGGTACGCGTTATTGTGTCCACCACCGACTAAAACAACTTCAAATCCGCGTACGAATAACGGCTCAACCACTTCGCGAACGCGCGCATCAACACGTTCAACAAGCTGTCGAATCGTTTGTAAGTCATGTTCATTATTGGCGTCTAAGGGTTCTGCCTGACTCATAAGATCGCTGCAGTCGACGGATCCGACAAGTAGCAATTCGTGCGTGGAAAGTAAGCCCGTATGTTGAAGGTTCGCAAAACTACCTAGGAAAGCCTGCCAGCCACCCTCTGCACCGGGGCGACCGAGGTTTCCTTTAACACCGATACTCTCAGGAACACCAACAAGGGCAACGCGTTGTCCTAATTCCCACGCTTTGTCTAACGCCTCAGAGTAAGACCCCGAAGGCAGACCATTCATGGCCTGCCCGACTTTTGTTTCATGTGGCCGAAGTTTAACGTAGCGGCTTAAATCATCGGTAATTAAAAACTCAGGCTTTTGCATTATTCGATATCAAGTGGCTCAGGAGATAAAATAACGCCGGTGCTATCCACGTAAATATGATCTTCTGGTAGAAACGTTACTCCGCCAAAATTGACTGGAATATCTGTTTCACCAATTCCTTCGCTTGAGGCACCTACAGGAATCGAGGCAACACCCAAAATTCCCATATCCAGTTCTTCAAGTGAGTCAACATCACGCACTGAGCCATAACAAATGATACCTTCCCAGTCATTATCCAACGCTTGCTCTGCAATGGCGAGGTCGATCAAAGCGCGGCGCACAGATCCACCGCCATCAATCAATAACACTTTGCCCCCACCATCTTGGTTCAGGGTCTCTTCAATCAGCCCTT